>RGYX01000290.1 GCA_010031845.1 Verrucomicrobiota bacterium | reverse complement strand
GGGTTTCGGCGGGGAGGGATTCAAGATAATCCGCGGTTCGCAGGAAGACGGCTCGATCTGTCTTTAGTCCCTCCCGAAGGGTTTTGATGGTGGGCGGGGGAGGGGCCACAAGCAGGATTTCCTCCGGATCCACGCTTTGCGGTGAAAAAAAATACCCGGAATCCTGAAAAACTTTGGTGGCCCACGAGGTCAGGAAAACCGAATCCGTTACGCCCCAACCGCTAAAGCTTCCGTAACGCAGAGTTCCAAGGGAGGTGCATTGCCGGAAAAGACGCAGCAAAAAATCCGGATGATCGTCCAGCGGTTGATCCCAGTTGCCCGGTTGGCCCGCCTGATAAAGCCCGTAGCGTAGAAGATTCTTGTATTCTTGGTCGACCAAAGGGAAGTGGGATCGAAAAAAGATGGCTGAATCGGGAAACTTTTCCCAATCCGGTTGGGGGCCGGACAAAAAAGGCTCCCAGGCTTCCCTAAACTTCTCTTGATAGTTTTTTAGAGCTTCCAGTTCGGCTTCGCTCCAAGCGGCGGGAGTTTCATCCTCGGGTGTGTCCCGGTCTCTTTTCACCGCAGCCACGAGGATGGCGGGAACGGCCCGGAGTTCTGCCAGATGCGAGATCAGCTCCGCGACTTCCGGGCTGTGCTCGACCGGAGGTCGAGGCAGTCCGGTGAGAGCCTTTTCGATCAGCGCTCTCTCCTGCTCCCCCGCGGAATCTTCGGGTGGCTTGGCGGCCTCCTCCTCTCCAATAAAAAATCCCCATACCGAGTGAGAAACGGCTGCCCGACCGGTGATCCACCAGGCCATGGCTCCCAATAGAATAAATACGGCCAGAAGATTCTGGAGGGGGCGTTGCATGATGGGGACAATGAAGTTTGGGTGCTCGGGACTTTTCGTTCAACCGGTCAGGACTTGCCGTTGGTCAGCAGTTTGCGAAGAAAAGGGATGGCTCCTGTACGGTATTTTGTGTTTCTGTTGAGCTTGGTGGTTGGCTCGACACGGCTCACCCATGCCGCCGCCACGCCGGAGCAACATCAGAAGTTGGTGGAGACCTGTCGCTGGTTGGCGTCCCAAAATCTGTCCTACTCCCAATCGTGGCAGCCTCCCGGGCATCCCTACGTCATCACCATGGACTGTTCCAACACCATCCGGTACATCGTATGGAAAGTCTTTGGCATCAATCTCCCCCGCACCGCCTCGGACCAATACGTGATCCTGAAGCAAAAAGACAAGGTTCGGCCCGTGCCCACCAAGAGCGACGGCTCGGTCGATTCGGACCGACTGCTGGCCTCGATCCGCAGCGGGGACCTGCTTTTTTGGGAGTGGACATACAACGTTCCGAGAAATCCACCGATCAGCCATGTAATGATCTATCTCGGGCGGAAAAATAACGGTCAGGCGATGATTGCCGGTTCCTCCCAACGTCATGACGGGGAGCGGGGGGGCGGGGTCGACGTCTACGCCTTTGACCCCAATGCGTCCTGTGGCAACGCCAAGAACTTTTTTAA
>RGYX01000289.1 GCA_010031845.1 Verrucomicrobiota bacterium | reverse complement strand
GGTGATGGGCGATCCGCCGTCGGACGGGGCGAAGAACGAAGCGGTCAACTGTCCGTTGCCCGGAGTTAGAGCAAGGCTGGTTGGCGCTCCAGGTGTTGTTCTCGGCGTGGCCGCCGTGCTCGACGTTGCCGTGCCGCTACCCGCCGCATTGACCGCGCGGAGCTGCACATTGTAGCTGGTGCCGTTGGCCAGAGCCGTGGTGCCATCCGTAGAAAGGGTCGTAATGAGTATGGGACTAAACGTACTGGTGTGGGTCCGCCAACTAGTGCCACCGTCCGTGGAATACTGGTAGTTCGTGATCGCTGACCCGCCATCCGATCCGGCCATGAACCCCACGGAAAGCTGCTTGTTGCCCGGCGTCACGTAGTTTATGGACGGCGCGTTGGGCGTGGTCCGTGGCGTGCCCGCCCAACTGGACGTCGCCGTGCCGCGGCCGGCCGCGTTGACCGCACGGACTTGCACATTGTAGCTGGACCCATTCATCAAGCTGCCGATAACGAAGGTGGTGGAGGTGGACAAGCGCGACGTGAAACTCGATCCGCCGTTGATGGAGTATTCGTAATCGGTGATGGGCGATCCGCCGTCGGAAGACGGGGCGCCGAACGAGACAGTGAGCTGGCCATTGCCCGGCGTCACGCTCAGTATCATTGGCGTTCCAGGCGTTGTTCTTGGCGTGGCCGCCGTGCTGGCCGTGGCCGTGCCGGTGCCGACCATGCTGACGGCACGGATTTGCACATTGTAGCTGGTGCCGTTGGCGAGTGCCGTGCTGCCGTCAGTAGATAGGGCGGTGATGAGCAGCGGACTGGTTGTGCCGGACGTGTACCGCCAACTAGTGCCACCGTCCGTGGAATACTCGTAATTCATGATCGATGACCCGCCATCCGATCCGGCCGTGAACGCCACGGAAAGCTGCCTGTTGCCAGGAGTAATGCTGGTAATCGTTGGGGCCGATGGGATCGCGGTGAAGGTGCCGTATACGACGATATCATTTCCAGATCCGCCGCCGGGGCCACCCTGGCCAGTTGCATTTTGAACATACGAATACAAGCGATAGGTAACGGCCGATGAGGAGGAGCCGGAAAAGCCGGAGATCCACGATAAAGTTGTAGCGCTGATGCTGTCAGACACACTCTTCACGCCTTCCAGATTGCTTGAGTAATTATCGACCGAGCTTCGCAATGCGATTTGGGTGCCACCAGTGCCCGAGAATCCGGCTCTAGGAGTGATCGTGAACTCCACGTATTTATTGCCACTGACTGCATTCGCGATGGAAGTCGTTGCCCAACTTGTAGAGTTAAATTGATTCCAGCCATCTCCATTTGTGGCTGTCAGGCCTGCACCTCGTGTAATAGTGGATGAAAATAAGTTGGCATTGTTCGCATTGGACATGGCAGATGCTTCGCCTCCACGAAGCCCATCAAAATCAAAAGTCAATATCTGCCCCCAACCCGTCGCCGCGGAAATCGCCATAACGGCTACGGCCACTAGGCCGAGCCGCGCG
>RGYX01000288.1 GCA_010031845.1 Verrucomicrobiota bacterium | reverse complement strand
GGCCGGGCTTAGGCCCGGCCTCACGCCCCCTAGGCCGGGCCGAAGCCCGGCTTGGATTGCGGTGGGATCTGGGGTTAGGATGCGGCATGGTACGTGCCGGCATCGTTGGACTTCCGAATGTGGGGAAGAGCACGCTCTTCAACGCGGTCACGCGGACGCGTAAAGCTCAGGCCGCCAACTACCCCTTCTGCACAATTGAGCCCAACGTTGGCATCGTCACCGTGCCGGACACCCGTTTGGAGTGGTTGGCCCAAATGTCCAAAAGTGAAAAAACCCTGCCCGCCACCATCGAACTGGTCGACATCGCGGGTCTGGTCAAGGGAGCCAGCCAAGGGGAGGGATTAGGCAACCAGTTTCTGACGCATATCCGGGAAGTCGATGCGATCGTCCAGGTGGTTCGCTGTTTTGAGGATCCGGATATCCATCACGTGGCCGGTAGCGTGGATCCCTTGCGAGACATTGAAACCATCATCACCGAGCTGGTGCTGGCCGATCTGGGTTCCGTGACCAAAAGATTGGACAAGCCGGGGAAGGCCGCCAAGCAGGGGGATGCCACCGCCAAAGCGGAGTTGACCTTGTTGGCGCGTCTCAAAGATCACTTGGATAAAGGTTCTCCGGCGTTGACCCTCGAGATGAGCCCGGACGAGGCCAAATTGGCCAAGGGTTTTTTTCTACTGACCTCCAAGCCGACCCTTTTTGCCTGCAACGTGAAGGAGGGGGAGTTGGGGGCGCTCACCCAGGGAGAGCGTTCGGGAAAAACCGGCGAGCAGGTCAAGAAAGTGGAGGATTACTGCCGGACCCGTCTTTCCAGCAAATCGGTGATTGTCAGTGCCCAGATTGAGTCGGAGTTAGTGGATCTGCCGGAGGCGGAGGGAAAAGAGTATTTGGCGGGATTGGGTGTGAAGGAGTCGGGAGTAGGGGCGTTGATCCGGGCCACCTACGAGCTGCTCGGTCTGCGGACCTACCTAACCACCGGTCCCAAGGAAACGCGGGCCTGGACAATTCACACCGGGGACAAGGCCCCGCAGGCCGCTGGGGTTATCCACACCGATTTCGAACGGGGCTTTATTGCGGTCGAGACGGTCGCCTTTTCCGACCTGCAGGTGGCGGGAACCATGTTGAAGGTGCGCGAAGCCGGCAAGTTGCGGGTTGAAGGCAAAGAGTATGTTGTGCAGGACGGGGATGTGATGGAGTTCCGCTTCAACGTTTGACGAGGCCATGAGCCGCAACTTCCACCTGATCCGGCATCCTGTGGTGCAGCACAAACTGACCTTGATGCGGCAAAAGGGAACCAGTGTCACCGAGTTCCGTGCGTTGGCCGGAGAGGTGGCGATGTTGATGTCTTATGAAGTGACGAGGAATTTGCCCCTGACGCGCAAAAAGATCATGACCCCGATGGAGTCGATGTCCGCTCCTGTTCTGAAAGGGGAAAAAATGGTGTTGGTCCCAATTTTAAGAGCTGGGATGGGGCTTTTAGATGGCATGCTGACCCTTTTTCCGTCCGC
>RGYX01000287.1 GCA_010031845.1 Verrucomicrobiota bacterium | reverse complement strand
TTCCTTTCGCCCGGAGGGGTCAGCTGCCAAAGAATGAATTTCTTTCTTTCACATCCGCTGGGCACGCCGGCTTGGCTGACTGTGGTCGCGCCTTCCGTGGTCCAGGTTCCGGCAGAGCTAAATCCGGCGCCGAGGTCAGAGGTTGACTCCGGCACAATGGACAACTTGTTGTCGTCCGTGCGCACGATCGCCTCCATGATGGTGTAGTATTGGCCCATGAGCGGCCCACCTTGGGAAATCTTCGGAGCCTCTCCCTGACCCGTCAGACTTCCCGCCCCGCCGATGGCGTATTTTGCCAAATTGGCGGCATCGAGCGTCGCCCCACCGCCCCAACCAGCAAAGGTGGTGCCCACGGCATTCACCACCACTGTCCGGGTAGTGGTGGAACTGTTGCCAGCAGCATCACTCGCAGTGTATGTGACCGTGTAGGTGCCGGCGGTTGTAGTATCCACCGAGCCCGAGGGGGCCACCGTCACGGCGCCTTCCACCGCGTCGCTAGCCGTAGCCCCCGGTTCGACATAGGCGTCGCCTACGTTGAGATTGAGCGTGCTTGCCCCCAACAATCTGATCACCGGACCGACGCCTTCGTCATTGCTGAAGTAAGGCGTGGGACTGATCGTGACCGCTACCCCGTTGGATCCCAAAGTGTAGCTTCGGTTGAGGACGTTGTTGGTCCTCGGGACATCGACCCGCTCAAAGCTGGTTGAATCGGAGGTGTTCGTTTTCCAAAACTTGTAAGAGAGAACCGTGCCCGCATCTCCGGGGACGATGAAGGTCCCCGAGTAGATTGTGCTGGTGCCTTCTCGGGCCAGGGTTTTTCCCGCCGCATTGAAGTCCCCGTAACGCACCTCGATCGTATCCCCATCCGCAAACTTTCCTTTGTTGATCTGCACACCCATATCGACCTTAAAGGTCAGGCTGCGCGTCTGGCCCGTGCGGTTGAAGTAATCGACCGTCAAAACTTGCGGGCTATTGCTGCCACCCACCACGTACGCAGCCCCCAGGTTAAACGTGCGGTTCGGGTCTGATTCCCAATTGTAGTTGGTGCTGGTGCCTCGTTTGATCCGGAACTTGTAATTAACGGCCGTGTTGTCCGCCCCGTCGAGGAAGGTGGTCAGGCTACAAACGCCGTTGGCGTCGGGAGCCGAAAGGGGATAGCTCGTACCCCAATTGGAGAACGTGCCAATGACCTCGACGGTATCGGTGGCGGGATTAAACACCCCGCTGGCCTGCGCCACCGAAACATCGACCTGGAATTTTACTTCCCGGGTGGCCGTCGCATTCGCGAAAGCAACCGCCGTCAACGTCCGATCCGCCGGTGTGGTCCCAGCCGCCGCCGCGGTAAAGGTGCGGTTTCCGGAAATATTTTCATAGCCGGTCCAGTCCGGCGTTTTTCCGCCGATCAGATATTTGTATCCTACGTTGGCAAGCCCGGTGGAAGTGACTGCCACGGTGCCCTCATAGATTCCGTCTGAGTCCAAATCCGTCAGTTCGTTGGCCGTGGTGTTCCAAACATTGCCAGCGCCAAA
>RGYX01000286.1 GCA_010031845.1 Verrucomicrobiota bacterium | reverse complement strand
GGGTCCGCCCGAAACACCGCCGAGGCTTTCGACATCATCCGCAAATGAAAGTTGGTGATGGGCCGGTAATGCCCGCGAAGCAGAAGGATTGATTTTCCATAAAAACAGTCCTCGGCCTCCATGTTTTGTCCCGTAGCGGCAAAAAGAGCGACCGGAGTCAGTTGAAAGTGAACCATTTTCAAGCTGACCAGACGGTTGTCCACCTTCTCGAACGGCGGCCCGCTGAAATCCACCATATCCACCTCCACCCGACCCGGTCGGATACCGTCCATGAGATGGGTCAAAACCTTCTCCGGATTTCGCCAATGATGGAACGCTCCATGAATCAGATTCACCCCCAGAATGCCCAGGACCTCCATCTGCTCGGCGTTAGTGTCATCCAGCAAGCGCACGTGCAGAACGATCTTGGCGGGAACAGCGTTAGGGGAGGTCTGAAACAGAACCCCCATCCAACCTTTCCCGTCTCCCGGTTGCTTGTGGCTTCTGGCGGTCACCGTATCCGCAAAAGAAAAAAAGGAAGTCCGGTTTCCCCTTTCCTGCCCCAAACGCTCCAGCAGCAGGTGATACTCGTGATCCAACATCTCTTTCAACCGCTCGCGGGAAACAAAACGGTGGGCTGTTCCGTAAATCGCATTGCTGAAGGTCATGTCGTAGGCCGACATGCTTTTGGCCACCGTGCCCGCCGCCCCGCCCGCCTGAAAAAACCAACGGGCCACCTCCTGCCCTGCCCCAATCTCCGCAATCGTGCCGTAATGGCGGCCGGAGAAATTAATCTCCCGCGCCTTTTCCTCCGGCGTGAGAATATGGGAGAGTTTGTTCATGCCTTGGCCCGGCTGACCCACGGATTCTCGCAAACCGAGAACCGCCACGGAAACCGGGCCGCGGGACCGGCGTAGTCCACCCCCACCCTTCGACCCCGCCGTACTTCGGAATCCGTCAATCGCATCCCGTCATCCTCGATTCGAATTGGACCGGAGACAAGATCACATCCGTCCCAGCCCATCCTGATTCCCAAAGCCTGCGTCAAAGCTCCCGGACCCGCCCCCACCCGGGGATCGTTCGGAGAATATTTTCGCCGCCTAGCCATCCGCGCCTGCCCTGCCACCGGTTCCACCCCACGGATCAAAACCGCCGCCGCCACGCCCTTGGGGGCCGTAACCACGTTGAGCATCCGATGCATCCCATAGCAGAGATAGATGTAGGCCGTTCCCGGAGGACCAAACATCGTCTGGTTCCTTGGCGTCTTTCCCCTCCATGCATGCGAGGCCCGATCGAGCGGCCCCCCATAGGCTTCCGTCTCCACGATCCGGGCGGCACAGCCATCGCTGGGAACCCGAAGAATTTTTCCCAAAAGATCCCGTGCGACCTCCACCGGATCTTCCCGAGCGTAAAAAGATTTCGGAAGAACTTTGGACCGTCTCATGCCCGCGGGCCGAAAAGGGCCGTTCCGATCCGCACCAACGTGGCCCCTTCAGCAATCGCCACGGGGTAGTCATGACTCATGCCCATGGAAAGCTCCGACAAAACGAG
>RGYX01000285.1 GCA_010031845.1 Verrucomicrobiota bacterium | reverse complement strand
GGAGGTCTTTGGATTTCATCTGGCGGTTTTGGATATTCGCCAAAACAGTTCCAAACATGACGAGGCGATTGAAGAGCTGGAAATCTTGGCCGGAGGGAAGAACACCACTCCCTACCGATCCCGTTCGGAAACAGAACGCAGAAAACTTCTGGAGTCATGGCTAGAGAACTCCCCTTGGACGGCTGAAGCAGCCATTCAAGCTGGGCCTGCGGCGGCCGATGTCATTGGGACCTATAAAACCCTGGCCCACCATGTGAGTCGCCACGGTACGGACGGACTGGGTCTTTCGATCATCAGTATGACGCGGGATGTTTCCGACCTCCTGGCGATTCATGTGTTTTCGCGGGCCGCGGGCCTGGAAAGCCCGGACAAGAGTGCAGCGGGAGTCTGTCCACTACCGATCACTCCGCTGTTTGAAACCTTGGAGGATCTGGAGAAGGCACCCAAGGTGGTGACTGAGTTCCTTCAGCACCCGCTGACCCAAAACACCATCAAGGTTTTGGCGCGTCATGAGGCCGAGGTTTCCCAGAGGCGCCGTCTGGCTCTGGTGGATCCAGGGGAAGGATCGGTCGTCTTGCCGGTGGAGCCGCCCCCCATTTTGCGGGTCATGATCGGATATAGCGACAGCAACAAGGATGCCGGTCTCTTGGCCAGCCAATGGGCGCTGCATCGCAGTCAGAGGGGGATTCTGAAGGCAGCGAGGCAAGAGGGAGCGGCTGCCCGTTTTTTTCACGGGCGAGGTGGAACCGTGAGTCGTGGAGCGGGTCCGACCCATCGTTTCTTGGAGGCCTTGCCCAAAGGAACGCTCTCCGGTGATTTGAGAACAACCGAGCAGGGGGAGGTGATCGGTCAGAAGTACGGCACCGTTCCCACGGCGGCCTACAATCTGGAGCTCCTCTTGGCTGGCACGGCCTACAGCACGCTTTCGCAGGATGGAAATGCAGAGGATGACCCGGCAATGACTGAGGTCTTTGAGATTCTTTCGCAGACGAGTATGCGCGCCTATCGGAAGTTGATAGATCAGGACGGCTTCCTGGAATTCTTTCGCCAAGCCACGCCGATTGATGCCGTGGAGAGGAGCACTATTGGATCGCGACCTTCCCGCAGGACGGGTGCCGCCGGATGGGCGGATCTCCGGGCCATTCCGTGGGTCTTTAGTTGGAGTCAGGCCCGATTTTTCCTTCCGGGTTGGTACGGCGCAGGGGCAGCCCTGTCTGTCTTGGCCAAGGATCATGCGAAACTTTTCCGCAGATTGAGGGAGCGTCTGAGGGTTTGGCCTTTCGCCCGGTACGTCTTTAACAATCTGGAGAGCGGGCTGGCCAGTGCGGATCTTGAGGTGGCGCAGTGGTATGCCGGACTGGTGACCGACGTGAAATTAAGAAGCCGCATTTCAGCCCTCATTCAATCCGAGTTTGATTTGGTGCAAAGGGGGTTGCGGGAAATGTTTTCCGAGCCCCTTGCCGAGCGGCGCCCTCGTTTCCGTTATACCGTGGAGCGTCGGGTGAAACCTTTGCGGGTTCTGCATCAACG
>RGYX01000284.1 GCA_010031845.1 Verrucomicrobiota bacterium | reverse complement strand
CTTTCCGGGAAAGGCGGTGTTTGGTGCCTGCAGATGGTTTTTGGGAGTGGGAGACGGTTGGCAAAAAGAAGATCCCCTGGAAATTTACACGACCCGATGGGGAGGGGTTCTGCATGGCCGGTCTATGGGAGCGTTGGATCAATCAGGGCGAGCCATTGGAAACTTTCACCATCATCACCACCTCGTCCAATGGTTTGGTGAGCCCGGTTCATGACCGCATGCCCGTTATCCTAACCCCTGATGTAGCCGAACAATGGCTCGAAAGGCCTGATGCAGGCTTTCTCAGGTCGATCGCCGATGATTTTTTGATCAAAACTTCAGCCCCCGCCGGATCACTCAGGGTCGAGAGTGTCCAAGCGGAGCTGAAGTTTTGAAGTTAAGCTATTTGCCGTAGCTGTTGGCTGGGGCGTTGGTGCCTGCACTGTCTGGGATCGGCTTACCCCCCGCATGAGGAGGCCTGTGACCGGTGCCATTCGGGTTGGGATTCAGCCCTCTTGCACATCCCCCATTGCCGGATGGGCCGGATCCCACGGCACTGCCTGATCCGCCAGCGGCGTCTTTGCCGCCATGTCCCGGGGGCGGGGGGCGATGATGTTTGCGTGGGGGGTGATTGGTGTCCGTCACGGAGGGGTCTGTCTTAGGGGGAGTTTGGGCATGAAGGGGGCTCATAAGCCCTCCCATGGCAACCAACAGCAACACATGGCCGAGTTTGATCTGATGAGTTTGGCAGGGTTGTTTCATATACTGATTAAACTGCCCAAACGGGGAAAGGATGCGCTCTTTTTTTGAAAAGGTTCACTTTTCTCATTTCTCGACCTTTTCAGGGAGAGTCCTTTCTCTGCATACCTCTAATGAGCGTGTGTGGGGTATCCCCGTAAATGTCCTAGGGGTTAAGTATGATTATCTGGAAACGATGGGATCTGCCTTCAGCTACCAATGCACGAATCCGAAGTGTGGCTACGAAGCCACAATTTCGGGCGGAAAGGACTGGGGTTTCTGCGGGGAGGTCGAGTCGATGACATGTCTGAGCCAAGGTGTGATGAGTGCAAGGGCCAAAACCTGAAGAAATTCTATTCAGGTAGGACCCGATGTCCCAAGTGCGGTTCAAGACTCAAGAAGGACACCAACTCCGATATTCTGTGGGACTGAGTATGAGCCGTCTCATTAGCTGTTCGGTAGGAAGCTCGGGGGGTAGAACACTGCCTCCAAATGAGCAGGGTGGCGATGAAGGAGGTGGAGGAGGTGAAAAGGTTTTCTTTGATGATGGGCAGGTGAGAGTAACGGAATCCCTGGTGACGATTGGGCATCCTTGGAACAAGGCGTTTGCCGTGCGGGAAATTACCTCGGTGACGTATGGGAAAAATAGGTCCAACGATCTGGGAGCATCGATTTTGCGAAGTGTGGGTTGGTTGGCGTTGGGTCTGGGACTTCTGGTAGGTATGGCTGGATTTATACCGGGATTGGTCTTTGGGCTTTTTATGGGACTAGGGCTGTTGTTCGGAAGTCATAAAAAAGATGCGCCGTATAGCG
>RGYX01000283.1 GCA_010031845.1 Verrucomicrobiota bacterium | reverse complement strand
GCCAACCCGTAGATTCCGTTCAGACCGTTTTTCAGGCTGGTCGAAACCCCGCCCGAAACCCGGGTGATCATTCCCGCGCTGAAATCGGAAAAATAGACATCTTCCCCGTCCGCCGCGGATCCAAAGGAATACCCCGCCGCTCCGAGGGGCACGACTCGACTATATCCACTCAAACGGGCAGTTCCGGGATCCACCACCGGCGTTCCGGAGGCCGCCCTCCCAGGCAATCCAACCAGGAGCACCCCAACAAAAAATAGAATTATCGGCGGAGTCGGGAATAGCGGGACAATTCCCCTCGCTGGCATTGGGCAACCCAATGCTGTTTTTAGGTGCGCCAAAACTGACACACTCAATCGCTGGTCACCATCGACCGTTACGAAATAACGACGAAGAAAATCGCTCCCCCGCCACCCTCCATTCAATTGGTTCTCACGCACAGTCGGGCGAACAACTTTGTGGGCAAGTCTGATTGCGGTCTGCTGAGCGTAATGGTGTCTTTTCCGGTTGCTGGCGTATCCTTAAGAACCGTAACACCGTTTGATGAGCCGGCAGTATCAGCTCCCACCGTATAAATGGTCGGCCAGTTAGGTGGTTCCGGGAATGGAGGCCTGATCACGGACAAAGGTAAAGATCACGTTGCCGCCCATGATGGAGAGCTGTGGCAGTTTTGCACTGTCGTTGGTGTTCAGGGCGCCCCCCAGCACACACTCCACACCGTTGGACACACCGTCGTTATCGTAGTCGTCCGCCGCGTTACCGCTCGGGGCGTTGTTGGCGGCCCATGAGGAATAACCGGAAACGAGCGCCGTCAGAACGATTTTTCCGGCCTGGCTAGTCGTATCGATGCGGACGGCCCCGCTGCCTCCATACGCCTGGATCGCATGATGCTCAATCCAGTATTTGATATTTCCAAGATTACTGGTGGGAGCCACAAAGGAACCGTTTCCACTGATATTCATCCGAGCGCCACCGCTCACATTAATAGACAGATAATTGGCGAGAACACTCCCCCCTGAAATGTTGATCTTTCCGTCAAAACCACCATTCCCAAGCAGAAGATTTGCGGCTTGCAATAAACCGCCGGAAACGTCCGTCGTCCCGGAATCACCCCATTCACCGGTAACATAAGAGCCCACCGTCAGACTTCCGCCATTTGTCACAGCAAGTGAGGCGTTCGGGCTGAGGTATAAATCCTTGGCCGTATTGCCCAAGGTGCTGACGGTTGGCCGATTGGAAGAGGGGTTGATAATCGCGTTAATCCAAGGGGCCGAAGGCAAAAGAGGATCGGTGTCCCAATTGCCCGCCCCTGCCCAATCGGAGCTAACGGAGCCCGTCCAGTGGCAATCGGGAGCCACCGCAGTCAGAACGATTTTTCCCGATTGGCTATTCGTATCCACATTGATGGTTCCTTTGCCCCCATAGGCTTGGATTGCATTATTAGTTATCCAGAAGTTGATATTTCCAAGATTACTGGTGGGAGCCACAAAGGAACCGTTTCCACTGATATTCATCCGAGCGCCACCGCTCACATT
>RGYX01000282.1 GCA_010031845.1 Verrucomicrobiota bacterium | reverse complement strand
TAGCCTCCATTCATCCAAATTGTCCTTCAATTTTGGGTCAGAGACGATTCAGCAAGAGATAGGATTACCCAGCGACTTGGCTGAAATTTGGAACGCCTCTGCATCGGTAGGGCAACCTCGATGAGGTTGCCGCTTTGTCTGTAGGGCCCCGCTCCGCCGGGGCCTTGAACGCGCCGGAGCGCGTCCCTACGGAGGCTCAAAGATTCGAATTCCAGCATCGGTACGGACGGCCGACCCGGCCGTCCTAGGACGCGTGGGTCACGCGTCCGTACCCAAAATTCAAATATCATATTTTCGAAACTGGTAGGGGCGAGCAGGTTTGGCTGCTCGCCCAATCGAACCTTCAAAAGTGAATGCCCAAACTGCCAATCGGCTGACCAGGACCGATAGCCCTACCTAAGTTTGTCACCCAAATTCTGGACTTACCGAAACCCAAACCTTAATCCTAATCTTAATCCTCACCCTCCCTTCAAGGTCGACAAGGTCATGCTGGCTACGGCCGAGACCATCGACTGGGGCCTCAAACTCCTCGGCGTCCCACCCCTCTGGAAGGATACCCAAGGCGAGGGCATCAAGGTCGGCGTTCTCGATACCGGCATCGCTCTGGAACATCCCGACCTCCAACCCGCCATCCTCGAAGCCCGCGATTTCACCCGTAGCCCCTCTTCCGCCTACGATGCCCAAGGCCACGGCACCCACGTTTCCGGCATCATCGCCGCCCGGCGCAACGCCCACGGCATCGTCGGGGTGGCCCCGGGATCCAAAATCATCATGGCCAAGGTTCTTAACGACGAGGGGGCCGGGACTTCGCAGGACATCGTGGCCGGCATCCGCTGGGCGGTGGAGACCGGAGCCGACATTCTTTCCATGAGCCTTGGCAGTTCGGAACCCGACGAGGAAATCCACCAAGCCCTGCTCCTCGCCATCTCCAAAGGCATCTTTGTCATCACCGCCGCCGGCAACGAGGGCCCCGATCTCGACACCGTGGGCTACCCCGCCGGCTTTCCCGAGATGGTGGCAGTGGGCTCAATCGACCGCCGGAAACGCCTATCCCAATTCTCCTCCCGGGGCCGTCAGGTCGATGTGGTCGCTCCGGGCGATGAAATCACTTCCTGTTACCCGCCCCGCGGCTATGCCGTCCTCAGCGGCACCTCCATGGCCACCCCCTTTGTCTCGGGCGTGGTCGCCCTGGCCCTGGCCAAACACCGTAAAATGGGAGGCAAAACCCCTCTCCGTACCCAGCAGGACCTCATTCAACACCTCTGCCGCACCTCCGCCGATGCCGGTCCGGCCGGTTTCGATCCTTTGTATGGGTGCGGAATCCTGGATCCGGCCGTTGAGATATCCACATGGATGCATAGGGGTTTGCATCCCTACCAAAATTCAACCCTGTGGGGTTGAGTTCTGCAACTGCACCCCCTGCAACGGAATCCGGGAAACGATCTTCCCGTCATATACCACATCCAGCGAGTACTGACCGGGAGCCGGCAACCTCAATCCCGCAATGTTGAAGATAAAGTTCTGGCTCCAAAAAAACGCCTGAGCCGGAGGTTCCCCCA
>RGYX01000281.1 GCA_010031845.1 Verrucomicrobiota bacterium | reverse complement strand
ATGTTTGATCATCGAGGCGTTGAAAAATTCAGGACATACGGTGGCACTGGTGGATCGGGAGTTGAGGATTCGTTGGACGGCGGGGGTGCAAAGATCACTGGTGGGATGTCCGGTGCAGGAGTTATGGCGCGGTCTGAATCACGCCCGGAAGGAAATGGGGGGAGTTTTGCGTCATCTCTCTTCGGGGAACGGTTGCAGTGCGGAGTTTCGTTTGCCCGTGACCAAGACAAAAAAACGTTGTTCCGCCTACCGGATTGATTTCATTCCCCTGCGGGACGCCTCGGGGGAGGTGGAGGGGTTCGCGGCGGTGCGGCAAATGGCAAAATCCGCAGCGGCCCATTTTTCGGAGGGGGTGGCCGAGGTGTACGAGCTGCTTTTTGAAATGAATGCGGAGGAGTTTTCCGGTCTATTGGCCACGTAGATTTACGGCCGGTTTTCGCGGACAGAAGGGAATGGGGATTTCCCGGTTGTTTCGTCCTGTTAGATTAAGGGGATGGCCAAGAGTGATTTTTCCGGAGGAGTTCCCGCGGGTGAGTTTGCCTCCATGTATGCCGAGGGGATTCCTCCCTGGCAGATTGATCGTCCCCAGGCGGAAGTTTTGCGCTTGATCGATCAGGGCGCCTTTGTCTCGCCCGTGATGGATATCGGTTGTGGGTCAGGGGACAATGCGATCGCATTGGCCCGATCCGGATATCGGGTGGTGGGGGTGGATGCGGTGGAGGAGGCCCTGCGACGGGCCAGGGCCAAGGTGGCGAGGGAAAAATTGGCCCAACCGCCGGAGTTCGTCCTGGGGGATGCGCTCCGATTGGAAGATTCCGGATTGGAGGTGGAGACGATCCTGGATTGTGCCCTGTTTCACACTTTTTCGGATGAGGAGCAGGCGGTGTATGTCAGGGGCTTGGCCGAGGTATTGGCCCCCGGGGGAAGACTTCACCTGCTTTGTTTCAGTGAACTCGAGACGCGTCCTCCGGGTCCCCGGCGTTTGAGTCTGGCGCAGATCACAGGTGCGTTTGGTTCGGGTTGGGAAGTCGTGGAGTCGGTGCGTTGCCGATATGAGGATCGGGTTCGACCGGATGGGGCGCACGCTTGGCGGGTAACGATGAAAAAAAAATCGTCTTAGGGCGAAGTCTGGGCATGGTTTCTTGACGCTTACGAAGCGAACGACGAATATAAGAAACAAGCTTAATCATAGACAAATACGTAAAAATGATTCACGAAACATCCCAGACTGTCATTGGCAAAACCGTCACCATCAAAGGCGAGATTCAAGGGTCGGAGCCCTTGGTGATCGAGGGAACCGTGGAAGGCAAGATCCAGATCGACACCTCGGTGATGATTCGGGATAGCGGGTTGGTGAAGGCCGATTTGGATGCAGGCAACCTGAACATCGCCGGCGGGGTGATCGGAAACATTTCCGTCAAAGAGAAGGTGGAAATCGTCAATGGGGGCTATGTGGTGGGAGATATTCGTGCGCCCCGCGTGGTGATCAACGACGGGGCGAGCGTGAAGGGCCACATTGAGATGGAAGTTGATCCGGAGAAAGCGGCGGCTCGCCGTCAT
>RGYX01000029.1 GCA_010031845.1 Verrucomicrobiota bacterium | reverse complement strand
AAGTTGGCGTCCTTAAGCTTGTCGATGAGGCTTTTGGTGATGTCGGTTTGAATGTCTTTAAGTTTCTCGGCCTTGTCTTCGTCGTCTCCCTCCATCATTTTGCGGAAAGGCCCTTTCGGAAGGCCCCCTTCCTCCTTTTTCTTGGCATCGGCCACAGCGGCGGGGTCGACCTTGACGGGAATCACATAGAGTTGTGCCGGGAGCTTCGTCGGCCAAACGATATCATTGGTCGGAGCGATCTCCGCTTTTTTGACGGTTTCCTCTTCAGCGCAGCCAACGGAAATCAAGAGCAGGGGAAGCAGGTATCTAATCATGTTGGGACACTAGGATGAAGATGACAAAGAAGGATAGTCGTAATGAGGCCGCCTGGCAGTGGTTTTGTAGATTGGGCGTTTGAAATTTGGGTACGGACGGCTCTCCGAGCCGTCCTAGGACGCGTGGGGACACGCGTCCGTACCGTTGCTTGCCGTTCTAAGTTTGAGCGAGGCGGGGTCATCGACCCTGCCCCGCCGGACACCTATTCCCGAAAGTTATTGAAAGAAAGTGCGACGGGAAAATCGAGGCCCCGCAGGTGGGCGATGGCGGCCTGGAGATCATCCCGGTTCTTTCCCGAGACCCGGACTTTCCCCCCTTCCATGGCCGCTTGAAGCTTGAGGCCGGAGGAGCGGACGGATTGGCTGACGGCCTTGGCGTTTTCCCCGGAAAGGCCCTGTTTCAGGAGAATTTCCTGCCGGGCCCGCCCCACGGAGGAAAGTTCCGCCTCCTTGGGCTCCAGATTTTTCAGGGGGACGCCGCGTTTGGCCAGTTTGCCCATGACAATTTCCCGAAGGGCATCGAGTTTGAATTGGTCGTTAGCGGAGAGCACCAGCTTATCCTTTTCTTCCGCGATTTCCCACGGCACCCCTTTGAAGTCGAAACGGCTGGCCAACTCCTTGCGGGCCATCAGCAGGGCGTTGCTCAACTCGGCCATGTTGATCTCGGAAACAACATCAAAGGAAGGCATGGAAGTTAGATTAAGGTGAAGATGAAGAGGAAGGGAGGAGGAAAAGCGGTTTAGGCATTTAGTTGTTAGTTATGTAGGGAATTGTTAATTTCAAGCTCCCTGCGGGGCGAAAGGCTAATTCCCTAATGGCCTGCGGAAATTTTCCTGTCCTATTTACCAGTCTGAATATCCAAATTTCCGTCTTTGTAGCCCAAGTTCAGTGCAGAACCGTCGGGAATGTCGCCGGAAAGGAGTTTGCGGGAAAGGCGGGTCTCGACCTCCCTTTGCAGGAAGCGCTTGAGGAACGGGGTCGTACCCCTCCCGGGCGATGTGTTCGCGGGCGGCATCGCTCAGGTTCAGGGTTAGGCGGCGTTCGGCCAAGCGATGGCGAAGCTGACCGAGAAGAAGATCCACGATCTTTTTGATTTCCTCGAGGGTGAGGGGTTTAAAGAGAACAATTTCGTCAACGCGGTTGAGGAACTCGGGCCGGAAATGTTTCCGCAACTCGCCCATGACCGATTTCCGGGTCTTTTCGGTAATCTCCCCCTTGGAGTCCAGTCCCTCCATCAGGAGGGGGGAGCCGATGTTGGAGGTCATGATGATCAGGGTGTTTTTGAAATCCACGGTTCGGCCCTGGCTATCGGTCAGGCGGCCGTCATCGAGAATCTGGAGGAAGGTGTTGAAGACATCCGGGTGCGCCTTTTCAATTTCGTCGAAAAGAATGACGCAGTAAGGACGGCGCCGAACGGCCTCCGTCAGCTGGCCGCCCTCTTCATAGCCCACGTAACCCGGAGGTGCTTTTCCATGTATTCCGACATGTCGATGCGGACCATGGCGTCCTCGCTGTCGAAGAGAGTGGCAGCCAAGGCCCGGGCGAGTTCGGTTTTGCCCACCCCGGTCGGTCCTAGGAAGAGGAATGAACCGATGGGGCGTTTGGGATCCTTGAGCCCGGATCGGGCCCTCACCACCGCATCGGCCACGGCCTGCACGGCCTCGTCTTGGCCGATGACCCGTTCGTGGAGAATTTTGTCGAGGCGCAGAAGCTTATCCCGTTCCCCTTCGAGCAGGCGGGTGACGGGAATGCCGGTCCAGCGGGAGACGACCTCGCCGACCTCTTCGGCGGTAACCTCCTCGCGGACGAGGCGAGCCTTGCCGGGTTTGGACTTTTTCTCCTCCCCGGCGGTCTCAGCATCCTTGAGTTTTTTTTCCAACTCAGGAAGTTTGCCGTACTGCAGTTCGGCCACCTTGTTGAGGTCATAGGCGCGCTGGGCCGTCTCAATCTGTTGGCGGATTTTGTCGATCTCCTCACGGATCTTGCGTGAAGATTCCACCCCACCGCGCTCGGTCTGCCATTGGGCCTGGAGGGTGTCCCGCTTGGATTTGAGGTCGGCCAACTCTTTTTCGAGGGTCTTCAAACGTTCCTTGGAAGCGGTGTCCTTCTCTTTCTTGAGGGCTTCCCGCTCGATTTCGAGTTGGAGGATGCGGCGTTGAAGGTTTTCGAGCTCCTCCGGCATGGATTCAATTTCCGTGCGAAGCTTGGCGGCGGCCTCATCGATCAGGTCGATAGCCTTATCGGGAAGAAAACGGTCGGTAATGTAGCGGTTGGAGAGGGTGGCCGCGGCGACCAAAGCGGCGTCTTGGATGCGCACCCCGTGGTGGACCTCGTATCGCTCCCGCAGACCCCGAAGGATGGAGATGGTATCCTCCACGGAAGGCTCTTCGACAAAGACCGGCTGAAAGCGGCGTTCGAGAGCGGCATCTTTTTCGATGTACTTGCGGTATTCGTCCAACGTGGTGGCCCCGATGCAGTGGAGTTCGCCCCGGGCGAGCATGGGTTTGAGCATGTTGCCCGCATCCATGGCCCCCTCGGCCTTCCCGGCACCGACAATGGTGTGAATTTCATCGATGAAGAGGATGATGGACCCCTCCGCCTTGGAGACCTCGGTGAGAACGGCTTTCAGGCGTTCCTCGAACTCCCCGCGGAACTTGGCCCCGGCCACGAGGGCGCCGAGGTCGAGAGCCACGATCCGCTTTTCCTTGAGGCTTTCGGGAACGTCTCCGGCCACGATGCGGCGAGCCAGGCCTTCCACGATGGCGGTTTTACCCACGCCGGGTTCGCCGATCAGGACGGGGTTGTTTTTGGTGCGGCGGGAGAGGACCTGGACGGTGCGGCGAATTTCCTGATCGCGGCCGATGACGGGATCGAGTTTGCCTTGGCGGGCCAAGCGGGTGAGATCGCGCCCGTATTTTTCCAAGGATTCGTAGGTGGCTTCGGGGTTGGCCGAAGTGACTCGCTGGCCTCCGCGTACCGTCTGCAGCGTGGCGAGGAGTTTGTCTTTTGTGATCTGAAACTCTTTAAGAACCTTGGCGGCTCCCGTGTGGGACTCTTCGCCCAAGGCGGCGAGGAGCAGGTGCTCCACGCTGATGTATTCGTCTTTGAGTTTTTCCGCGGCTTCGGCTGCACGACCCAGGAGGGATTGAAGGCGGGGAGTGACGTACACTCCGCCGGGGGTAGTGCCCGGACCGGAGACTTTGGGGAGGCGGGCGATTTCCGATTCCAGCCGTTCGGCAAAGCGGGCGGGTTGCGCGCCCAGTTTCTCAAGGAGACGGGGGATGAGGCCGTCATCCTGGATGGCCAGGGCATGGAGGAGGTGCTCGACCTCAACGGCCTGATGGCCCTGTTTGGCCGCTTCGGCCTGGGCCGAGGCGACCGCCTTTTGTGCGTTTTCCGTGAGCTTGTTTAAATCCACGAAAACGAATTATCGGCAAAAACGGGATTGAAGGCGAGGAGATACAACGGGGAAAAAAGCCCCGCGGATCAGGCGGAGGGAACCAGATGGCCGCGGGAAAAAGAGACGAGGGACTGATCGGAGGGCTCGTGCCACTGGGTGGCAGGTTGGGTTACGGCCCGGAGGTTTTTGCCTGCGAGCAGGGTGTGAAGGACACCGACCCCGTCGAAGTAGAAGCCGTTTTGATTGATGGAAAGATGCCGGAAAAAGGCGTCCAGCGTTTCACTGGAGGCAAGCGTCCAGAGTCGGCGGAAAAAGGGTGCTGGAAGCGGGGTCCCACGTGGCATCCATCGATGCTGGCCACCCAAGCGTTCTCGGTATCGTCGGAAGCCTGGGCCAAGGCATGGGCGAAGAGGGTTTCCGGGGAATCCGCAGGGGGTGGGGAGCCTGCCTCCACGGCTGCCTGGAATCCTCCGCAAAGAATCGGAAGGATGGTAAAGGACTTTCCCGGGAAGAATAAATCGCGAATCGCCTGGAGCCAGATGACGACGAATTCGATGGAATGTTCGCCTTGAAACCCCCGGGATTCCCGTCCGATGGGAAAGGGGTAGTGCGAGCCGATTTTGGCAAAGAGGTCGGTGTCGGCTTTGACCT
This sequence comes from Verrucomicrobiota bacterium, assembly GCA_010031845.1. Classification (GTDB taxonomy): domain Bacteria; phylum Verrucomicrobiota; class Verrucomicrobiia; order Methylacidiphilales; family Verrucolacustridaceae; genus Verrucolacustris. The sequence goes on along the minus strand of RGYX01000029.1, from coordinate 4,940 downwards.
CTCCCAAGGGGGTTTGAAAGCCCGCAGGGAGGCAGGCCAGTTCGCTGGGACAGCGGTGTCCGACGCCAAGGATGACAACGCGCGAGGGGAACCAATTCCGGTCCCTCCAAAGGGCATAGGTTTCGGCGTAGAGATCGAAATTTACCCTAAAATCGATATGGGGAACGATGGGACGGCGATGATCCTTCGGTCCCGACTTGGAGGGCCGCACCTTTTCGAGGGCGGATTGGAAATAGACCAAAGCTGCCCTGGGATCGGCAGGGTAGCAGGAGCCGGCACAGCGTGCCGTGAGCTGGGTGGGGTTGGGTGTCAGGCCTTCGGCAGGAAGGTCTCCACGGCCTTCCAGTCGACAAAGTTGAGGAACTCGTCGATGTAGCCCCCGCGGTTCGTGAAGAAGTCCGCGTAGTAGGCGTGTTCGTAGACGTCCAGACCCAGGATCGGAGTCACGCCCCAAACCGGGTAGGTGTTCTGGGCGTCGCCGATATAGTTGAAGAGTTTTTTGGTGCCGTGATCGTACCCGGTCCACGCCCAACCGCGGGCGGCGATGCCGGTGGCCTTGAGGTCTTTCTTATAGTTGTCGAAAGATCCGAAGTCCGCATCGATCTGCTTGGCAACCCTTCCGGAGGGTTGGCCATCGCCCCCGAGAATAGAGAAATAAAGTTCATGGTTTTTGAGCCCGCCGAGGGCGAAGGTAAGATCCACCTTGAGGGCGCGCACGGTCGAGTAGATCTGGTTGGCCACCGCGGGATTGGCGGGATCGGGCACGCCCATTTTTTCAATTTCGGCGAGGATGCCGTTGCTCTTGTTGACGTAGCCGGTGTAGAGCTTGAGGTGCTCTTCGTGGGTTTTGTCAGAAATTTTTCCGGTTTTCCCCTTCACTTTGGCGAGAAGGGCTTCTTGCTGATTGGAATAGGTGTGGGACATGGGGTTCTCCGTTTTTGAGTTAAGCGTGAATCATAAACTTTGAGCGATGAGGGTCAAACTTAAGGTTCGGAGGGTCGTTTAGGATTAGGATTAAGATGAAGATGAAGGAACTTGTACTGCAGCACGGGCGGCGGAAACGATGGTGGCAAGGGAGAGCCCGGTAGAGGCGGCGAGGCGGCGGCAGTCATCGTTCTCGGGGTGGATTTGGACAAGTTGGTCCCCGAGATAGCCGAGCTTCACCCGAACGAGGCCATGGGGGGTCGGGACGTTTTTTTCCTCGCGACGCAAGGTACGGCGTTCGACCCGTTCCATTCGCAGGCCGAAGGCGGTGGTCTCGCGAAGGACGGTGGCGGCCAGTTTTTCGGCGTCGGCCGGATCGGCGATGACCGTCAAAAGATGGCCGGGCCGCCCCTTTTTCATGACGAGGGGAGAAACGGCGGCATCGAGGGCGCCTACGGCCATCAGCCGGTCGATGGCATGGGCTAAATGCTCTCCGGTGATGTCATCGAGGTGAGTGCGGATTTCGAAAACGGTTTCGGTGGCTTCCGGGGAAACGGGGGAGAGGTGCCCCAGGAAGGCCCGAAGGACGTTGGGGCGTCCGGGCAGATCGCGGCTCCCGAGGCCATAGCCGATCAAATCGGCTGAGAAAGATTCAAGAAGTCCAAACTTCCTGACGAACTGAGCCAGGATGGCGGCGCCGGTGGGGGTGGTGAGTTCGTGGGGGACGTCGATTTGCCGGAGGGGGATGCCGCGGAGAATTTCCGCGGTGGCCGGGGCGGGGAGAGGGAAGTGTCCGTGGGCGCAGTGAATGGAGCCGGTGCCTTCGACGGGGACGGAGGCGGTGACCTCCCTGATGCCGAGATGGTGGAGGCCTGCCGCGGCCACCACGATATCGACAATGGAGTCCACGGCGCCGACCTCGTGGAAATGAACCTCCTCGACGAGCTTGCCGTGGATGCGGGCTTCGGCCTCGGCGACACGATGGAAGATCTTGAGAGCGGTGTCCCGGACAATGGGTGGCAGGGGGGACTTTTGCAGGAGCTCGCGGATCTGCGCCCAGGAACGGCCGTGCTCATGATCATGATCCCCGTGGGGATGAGGGTGGTGGGCGTGTTCGTGCGGGGTTTCGACGATGAAACGGGTGCCGGCAATCCCGCCGCGAATTCCGCGCTCGGACCGGAGGGTGATTTTTTCCGGCAACCCCAGAGTGCGGACGGCCTCCTGAAAAACGGAGAGGGGGACTCCCAGATCGAGGAGGGCGGCGGCGAACATGTCGCCGCTGATTCCGGAGGGGCAATCGAGATGCAGATGGGTTGGCGGCATGACTCAGAGGATAGATTGACGCAATCGAGGCGGATTTACAGAAAAGAAGATATGACCGACAAGGAGGCGCAAAAAAGAGCGGCGGCGCAGGTGGCGGTCGGAATGGTGCCCAGGGGCTGTTGGCTAGGGGTGGGGACGGGATCGACCATAGGATACTTCATCCAAGCCCTAAAGAAGGGCTGGGTGAAAGGTGCAGTGCCGAGTTCAGTGGCGACGGAAAAGGCCCTGCGGAGGCGAGGGATCCGGGTTTTGCCCCTCCGCCAAGCCAAGAAGGTGTCCCTGTATGTCGACGGAGCGGATGAGGTGGATCCCCGATTGCGTCTGATCAAAGGGGGAGGCGGGGCGCTGACCCGGGAAAAAATTGTGGCCACGGCGGCAAAAAAGTTCATCTGCATTGCGGACGAAGCCAAGCTGGTGAAGCGGTTGGGCCAGTTTCCTCTGCCGGTGGAGATTGTTCCGTTGGCCCGCTCTCAAGTGGCCCAGCAGCTGAAAAAGCTGGGAGGTCGTCCGGTGTGGAGGAAAGGATGCGTCACGGACAACGGCGGGGAGATTCTGGACGTGCACGGGTTGAGGTTCCGTGATCCCCTGGGGCTAGAAAAAAAGATTGAGGCGATTCCCGGGGTAATCTGCGCCGGCATTTTTGCCCGGCGGCGAGCTGATCTATTGCTCTTGGCAACCCCGAGAGGGGTCCGGCGAATCAAAGCCGGCTAAGAAACTCGGTCGTGAGTTGTCGGTAACTGGCGGCGGCGGCGCCGGAGTTGTCGTATTCGTAAATGGTTTTTCCGTGGCTGGGGGCCTCGGCCAAGCGGACGGAGCGTGGAACGATGGTTTGGAAAACCTGATCCTTGAGGTGGGTGCGAAGATCCTCGCTGACCTGTTGGCTTAGGCGGGTGCGGGCATCATACATGGTCAGCACGATGCCGAGAATGGAAAGGGTGGGATTCAGGCCGCCTTGTTTGATCCTTTCGATCAGGCTGAGAATTTTTCCGACCCCTTCCAGGGCAAAATATTCGCACTGGACGGGAACGAGGACTTTTTCCGCCGCGACGAGGGCGCTGGTCATGAGCAGGCCAACGCTGGGGGGGCAGTCGAGAATCACGAGATCGAAAGCGGGGTCGTGGCGGAGGGGTTCCAGCGCCTCGCGGACGCGCAGCAGGGGATTTTCCAGTCCGGCAAGTTCGATTTCCGCGCCGGCGAGATCCAGTTCCGAGGCCAGAATCTGCAGGTTGGCCTGGCGGGCCGGTTGGAGGAGGTCGAGGGCCCGGGCTTGCCCCAGAAGGACGGGATAAAGGCTTTTTCCCGGGGCATGTTCCAAGCCCAGGCCGCTGGTGGCGTTGGACTGGGGATCGAGGTCGACCAAAAGCACCCGCCGGCCGGATTCGGCGGCTCCAGCGGCCAGATGGATGGCGGTGGTGGTTTTGCCCACCCCTCCCCACAGGAAATGGAAACGGCGGAGGGGGTGGGTTGTCGAGGTCATTCGTTGGATTGGTTCACTTGACCTTTGGTGGGGTCTTCCTATTTTTTAGGATTCGCCATGATCCAAGTTGAAAATTTAACCAAGCGGTACGCGGGAGGAGAGGCGGTGCGGGGGATCTCCTTTTCGGTGGAAAAAGGGGAGGTGGTGGGGTTTCTTGGCCCAAACGGGGCGGGCAAATCCACCACCATGCGGATGCTGACGGGTTACCTGCCGGCCACGGATGGCAAAATCGAAATCGCCGGAGCGAAGCTTCCCGGGGAGAGCCTGCTGGTCAGGCAACGGATCGGCTACATGCCGGAGAACGTGCCCCTTTATCCCGAGATGCGGGTGGAGGAATTCCTGGAGTACCGGGGGAGACTAAAAAGGGTCCCGGGACGGGAGATCGGGCACCGGGTGGGACTGGTTCTCGACCAGTGCGGTTTGACGGACGTGCGCGGGAAGATCATTGGAACCCTTTCCAAGGGCTACCGGCAACGCGTGGGCCTGGCGGATGCCCTGATTCACAATCCCGTGCTACTGATCCTCGATGAGCCGACGGCGGGTTTGGATCCGCACCAGATCCGGTCTTTTCGTGAACTCATCAAGGAACTGGGCAAAGACCGAACGATTCTGCTCTCCACCCACATTCTTTCCGAGGTGGAGATGGTTTGCCGCCGGGCGATCATCATCAACCGGGGAAAGATTGAGGCCTCCGATACCCTGGCCAATCTGGAGAAGCGGGTGCAGGCCGGGGCGTTGCAGATCGAGGTGAAGGCGGATCCCGCCAAAGCCAAAGAGAAACTGTTGCAACTTCCCGATGTGGCGGTGGTCCACGAACTGGCCCAAGCGGGCGATTGGGTTTTCTTTGAGGTGACAGCTTCCCCGGGCAAGGACATCCGCGGGGAGGTGGATACCCTGATCAAAAAGGAGAACTGGCCGTTGCGGGAGTTCCGCCGGGAGAAGGCCCGGCTAGAAGATGTCTTTGTGGAACTCACCCAGGAGTAAACCATGACCCGTGCTTTTTGGATTTTATGGAAGAGGGAGGCCGGAGCGATCCTGCTGTCGCCGATCGCCTGGGTTCTGCTGACCTGCATGGCCCTGATCAACGGGTTCAGTTTCAGCCAGTGCGTGGCGTATCTGGGGCAGGGGGTGCGGGAGTTCACGGTGATGCAGATCTATTTCTACATCTTCCATTTTTGGTTTTTGCTGATCATTTTGGTTCCGGTTCTGACGATGC
>RGYX01000280.1 GCA_010031845.1 Verrucomicrobiota bacterium | reverse complement strand
TTGGCTGACAATACGCTACGAGGTGCTAGGCGGGGGGATGGTGGAGGGAGCCCGGAGGGCGACCGGAACCATCCCCCCGCCTGAGGCGGTCACAACCACCACCGAAGACATGACCAACGACCATCCATCCGACACGCCCGAAACGGGCTCGAACAAGAAGCGCCGCTTCCTCAGCGCCGAGAAGAAATTCCAAATCTACCTGGAGGCCCAGTCCAGCGACAAACCCGTTGGCGAGTTGCTGCGCCGGGAAGGCCTCTTCTCGACCGATCTGGCCCGCATACGACAGCAGGTCAAGGAGGGTGCTCTCGTGCGGCTCAGCGCCAAGCCAGGACGGAAGGCTGAAACCGTGGCATCCTCCGAGTTCGAAGCTCTCAAACAGGAGTTGATGGAAAAAGAACGGGCCCTCGCAGACATGGCGGTCGAACTGACCCTCCTGCGAAAAAAAACCAATGGGGTTTCGTCGGGCCGATAGCCGCTCAACGGCTCAAGGCTGAGATCAAACTGGAGATCCTCTCTGTGATCGACTCCTCCCTGCAGAATGGCGTGTCGGTGCGGCGCTCGTGCTCGATCCTCATGGTCCAGTACCGCCGCATCGTCCGCTGGCAGCAGAGGATCCGACGCGGGCGCGGTCTTCACGATCGGAAGCCCGGGCCCACGGAACCCCTCCACAAACTCCTGCCAGAGGAAACCTCGCAGATCGTTGCGATGGCCAAGGACGAGAAATACGCCGATCTGTCCCACCGGATCCTGGCCGTGACCGCCGCAGACCAGGGCCTGTTTCAGGCCTCGTTCTCGTCGGTCTACCGGGTTCTCAAGCAGCAGGGCCTCACGACCGCACGCGGTGCTTGGCGCGGCCACAACGGCAACTCGAAGCCGCCTGTGCGCAAGGAACTCACAGGACCCAACCAACGCTGGTGCTGGGACATCAGCTACCTGATGACCCAGCAGAAGGGGCTGTACCTCTACCTGTACCTGCTGTTGGACGAGTGGTCCCGCAAGACCATCCAGTGGCGAATCGCCTGGTCACAGACCGCCGAGGAATCCCGATGGCTTCTTGAGGGTGGATTGGCCGATCAGAACATCCTCGATCTGCCTGAAGACCAGCGGCCTGAAATCATCAACGACCGCGGCCGTCAGATGAAGGCCAAGCCGATCCAGAGGCTCTGTGAAGACCACGGTATGCCGCAGTTGTTCTCCCGACCGCGGACGCCCAACGACAATCCGTTCATCGAATCGGCCTTCAGCACCGCCAAGCGGGCCCCGGAATATCCGGGGCGGTTCCTGGATGACCGCGAGGCCGTGACCTACTTCACCCGGTACTTCACCTGGTACGACACCGAGCACTACCACTCGGGCATTGATTTCGTCACCCCACAGCAAGCCCACGAGGGGCAACGATGGACCATCGTGGAGGAGCGAAGGGCCAAAGCCTTCTCCCAGCGCCGCCGGCGCCGGGAGGAAAACCAAAGGAAATCCGGCGTGCAAAAAACCAAGAAACAAGGAACCTAAACCGACCAGCACCTCGTAGTGTAAAAGATCGGCCTCTGAGGTCATTGATCAA
>RGYX01000279.1 GCA_010031845.1 Verrucomicrobiota bacterium | reverse complement strand
CAACAAAAACTCGATCATCCGAACCTTCATCCATGGCGGCCCGATTATGTGGCCCCTGCTTTTTGCCGCCATTGTGGCGGCCGTGGTCTCCCTTGAGCGCTCTCTTTTTATTGTTTCCGAAAAACGGCGTCAGAATCCCGAGCAGGTGGAGAAAATATTCAATCTGGTGGAAAGCGGTAACCAACCGGCGGCGATCCAGGTGGCCAACTCCTCGACCGATTTCGTGGCTCGAGTCCTCGGCTTTGCCCTCGCCAACGCCAACCTTTCCATCAGCCAAGCCATCAGCAAGGCGAGTGCCGTCGAACTCAAAAGGTTTAGCCGAGGCCTCCCCATTCTCGACACCATCATCACCGCCGCCCCGCTTCTGGGACTGCTGGGGACGGTGACCGGCATGATGAATACCTTTAGCATGATGGGGGGAGATGAACTTGGAGCCCCGGCCGCCATCACCGGGGGTATCGCCGAGGGTTTGATCGCCACGGCCTTCGGTCTTTTGATCGCTATCACCTGCTTGTTCCCCAACAACTATCTCAACGCCCGGATTGAGTCGGCCCAGCATGAAATGGAGGATGCAGGTCGACGGCTTGAACTGATGCTCATGGCGGAGAAGGCCTTCGAGAGAGCCAGTCATGCCCACGGGGGGGATCACGGAAATCCTCCTCCCCCCACTCGTTCCATTCCTCCCTCACCCCCTCCTGCTCCCTTCCAGCACCCGATGGGTTCGCCTGCGGCACGGACCCCTGTCTCACCCCCGGCACCGCCAGTCGTCCCAATTCAGCCCCGACCCTCCACCCCGGCAATCCATCCGCCCTCCGTAAAAACCGGCCTCAACCCTCCTTCCTTCTTGAGGCCTAAATCGAGCGCCCCCTCCACGGGAGAGGCGTAAACAAAATGGCCGGCGGAGGAGGAGGCGTCACTAGGGGAGGGCGAAAAAAAGCCCGAATCGAAATTATTCCCCTCATCGATATCATGTTCTTTCTTCTCGCCACTTTCGTCATGGTTTCCCTCTCCATGGTGAAGAACGAGGGAGTCTCCGTCATGCTTCCCGGTTCCAGCACCTCGGAGGCCAAAGAAAAGGACGATAGCATCACCACGGTTTCCGTGGCGGAGAGTGGGGATGTCTACATCAATCAGGAAAAGGTGACCATGAGCCAACTCCCCCTGCGCCTATCCTCCATCAAGGCGTCCAATCCCGACCCGAAATTCACTCTCAACGCCGACTCCCGGGCCAACTTTGACAAGGTAGTTCTCGTTCTCGACGAAATCCGAAAGCTTGGCGTTACCAAAATTGGCATCTCCACCAAAACACGCCAATGAGCCCCGTCACCCCCCTGCCGCCTCGTCCGCCATCACCTTCTTATCCCGCCCCGAAGTTTCATTCACGCAAGGAGTCGAATCTCTACCCCCTCTGCTTCGCCGCCATCTTTGGTTTTGCCCTTTTTCTAGTGGTGGTCGTCGGCGGCATTCTATTTCCCGTCTCCAATTTTGAGAAAAAGAAGAAGGTGGAGGTGGAACAAGAGCTGGATATTTCCAATATCAAAAAGCCCGACACCGAACAACC
>RGYX01000278.1 GCA_010031845.1 Verrucomicrobiota bacterium | reverse complement strand
CCGTAGATGGGCGGATCCTTGGATCAGATCGCACTGATAGAGATAATAAGGACGCACTCGGCACAGCAGCAGTTTATGAAATAGCTCCTTCAACGTTTCTGCCTGATCATTTACCCCGCGCAGAAGAACACTCTGGTTGCCCAGTGGAATTCCCGCATCGGCGAGACGTCCCAGCCCGTCCTTGACCTCTTGGGTAATCTCCTTGGGATGGTTGGAGTGAATACTGATCCATAGCGGTTGATGCTTCTTGAACACCGCCAGAAGTTCCGGGGTAATTCTCTGGGGCAGAAAAACAGGAATGCGGGATCCGATTCGGATGAATTCAACCGAGGGAATTCCGCGAAGGCGGGTGAAAAGCTGATCGGATCTCCGCCGGAAATCAGGACGTCGCGTACCTCCGGATGTTTCTTGAGGTAAGCAAAAGCCCCGTCCAGGTCGACGGTCAGTTCCTGTTCCCCTGCTCCACTCACCACCCGGCTCCGGGTACAGTAGCGGCAGTAGGAGGCACAACGGTCGGTGACCAAAAGCAGGACCCGGTCTGGATAGCGATGGACCAGCCCTGGAACTGGCATATGGGAATCCTCGCCGCAGGGATCCAGCATCTCGTCGGGAGCGATATTCGACTCCTCGATTCGTGGCACCACTTGGCGGCGGATTGGGCACTCCGGATCGTTACGATCGATTAGATTGAAAAAATGAGGTGTGATTCCCAAGGCCAGCTTTTTACCCGCCAGAATCGTCCCAGCCCTTTCCTCCGAAGTTAGTGGAAGTCTGGACTCCAGTTGTTCAAGAGTTTGGATCCGGTTTCGCAACTGCCACAGCCAATCATTCCATTGATCTGCGGAGACAGATCCCCATGGTCCGGGAGGGTTCGCGGGAAATTCGCGTGCGCTCACTTAAGTGAATCTAATAGTAGGGGCTCACCCCACCAACGCCACCCATTTATTTATCATGGTCGGCACGACCATGATAGATGAAGGGGCAGGATTAAGTTGAAAGAAGCTTCATGCCAGCTGCCTGAGGGCCTACCTAAACCTAATCCTTAACCTAATCTACTCGGCTAATGCCGACTCTTGGCCAGTTGAACAATCCGCTCTTTGACTAGGGCGGTATCCTGCGCCCCCTCATCTCCTTTTTCCCTGCTTCTCACTGCCACCTGAGATGCCTCCGCCTCCCGGTTCCCACAGACTAACAGAAAGGGGACCTTCTCCAGTTGTCCACGACGGATCTGGGCTCCCAGTTTATCCCCCTTTTTATCCACCGAGACTCGCAGTCCCGCTGCCTTGAATTCTTCCGCGCACTTTTCGGCATACGCCACCATCTGGTCGTTGACCGGAAGGAATCGGGCCTGCTCGGGAGCCAACCATACCGGGAAAGCCCCGCGAAAATGCTCAATCAAAACCCCGGTGAAACGTTCCAACGACCCAAACGGAGCCCGATGGATCATCACGGGACGGTGTTTTTGGTTGTCGGCTCCCGTGTAGGTTAAGTCAAACCGCTCTGGTAAATTGTAGTCCACCTGGACAGTTCCCAACTGCCATTCCCGTCCAATCACATCTTTCACCACAAAATCGATCTTTGGACCATAG
>RGYX01000277.1 GCA_010031845.1 Verrucomicrobiota bacterium | reverse complement strand
CCCTGAAATCCGGATGCCCCGTCTTTTGGTTGTCGGGGCGGGTTATTTGGGAGCCTCGGTTGCGCGACTTGCCAAAAGCGGGGGGTGGGCGGTGGTTCCCGTGGTTCGTTCTGCAGACTCTGCCGCGGGTCTCCGTCACGAGTTTCCCCAAGTTCAGGTGGTCGATGCGGTGGAGGCATCGTTCTGGAACAAGCTGGGCGAGAATTGGCAGGGTATGGTCTGGTTGTTAAGTCCTTCCCAAGGCGACAAAACATCCTTCCATGACCTGCATCGGAGGGGGGCAACTCTCGCTGCCTCTTGGGGCAAGCGGCACCACGTGCCGATGGTCTACCTATCGTCCACTTCGGTCTATGCCGAGGCGACCGGGGGTTGGGTCAATGAAACGTCTCCAGTCGCCGTGGTTCGGTCTATGCCGAGGCGACCGGGGGTTGGGTCAATGAAACGTCTCCAGTCGCCGTGGGGGATGAGCGGTCGATGTCGATGGTGGAGGCGGAAAAGCTTGTTCTAAGGGCCGGCGGTTCGGTCCTACGTTGTGCGGGTATTTACGGGCCGGGTCGTGCTTTGCGGCCGGGAGTGGAGGGCCCGGAACGTTGGCTGAACGTGGTGCAGGTGACGGATGCAGCGCGTGCGGCAGGTGTCGTTTTGGGAGCTCCCCAAGGAATTTACAACGCCTGTGAAGACGAGCCGCTGAAGAGAGGGATCCCCGGGGGTCGATGGCCCGAGGGCAGGAGGGAGAGGCGAAACAAAAGAGTCAGCAACGCGAAACTGAAAGGTTTGGGCTGGAGGCCGTTTTGGAGAGGAGGATGTCTGGCATCGATTTAGAGGATTTCTGATGCAGAGGGATCAGAGATTCCATCCGCCGGAAACAATCAGATTGGTTCCGGTGATCTGGGAGGCCTCGGCTGAAATCAAATAGCGGATGGCAGCGAGAACTTCGGAAAAAGAGACGGGCCGGCCTCCGGGAAGGCTGGAGGGTTTGGGTAGTTGGATGCTGTTTTCCAGGTATCCCGGCGAGATGCAGTTCACCGTGATCTTTTCGCGGATGAGCTGGGGTGCAAAGGACCGGGTGAGTAGCAAAACGCCGATTTTTCCTAGATGGTAACCTGGGGCCATCTTACGGGCCGAAAGACGTTCGCAGGCGGAGTCTCCGAGGTTGATGATCCTGCCCCCGGTTCTGGGAAAAAGACGCCGGGATGACTGGATCATGTGGAAGGTGGCGGTGGCGGTTCCATCCAACCCGGATTGCCAATCGGCGGAAGAGGTTCGGAGGAGGGGGGTAGGGCGGTAGGTGCCGGCATTGTTGATCAGCAAATCGAGGCGCCCGTATTTTTTCTTAATTTGCAGCATCATCCGCTCCACCTCTGCCGGTTTTGCCAAGTCAGCCCGCATGGCAGTGGCGTGTGCCCCCATGGCCCGTATTCTGGTGACGAGGCGTAAGGCTTGGCTTCGGTTCCTGCGGTAATGCATGAGGACCTGATAGCCATCCTGGGCAAGTTCACCGGCCAGAAACGCCCCCAACCCTTGGGAGGCGCCGGTGATCAGAGCCACCGGGGGGCGGGAGAGTCTGGATGTCATGAAAGCACCCCCAG
>RGYX01000276.1 GCA_010031845.1 Verrucomicrobiota bacterium | reverse complement strand
TTTGGGCACGTTGAAAAAGTCGGGATCCCCCAACCAGTAGGCCCGGTCGGCAAAAGCCAGCTTCATCACCTCGACCATGCGATGAATGAATTCCGGTGAGCCGGGCTTGGGCATTTTCGGTTTCAGAGCCTCAAGAATATTCAGCATTTGGACCACGTGCACCCCGCCGGAACTGGGCGGGGGAAAGCCCACGATTGTCCAACCGCGGTAGGAGGAGGTGAGGGGGGTTCGCTCCTTCATCCGGTAGGCCTTGAAATCTTCGGCAGTGAGAATGCCGCCATTGGCTTTCATGTATTGTTCCGTGCACTTGGGGAATGTGCTTTGGTAAAACCACCTCGTTCCCTCTTTGGCCATCTTTCGATAACTTTCCGCCAGATCCGTTTGTACGATTTTTTCCCCTTCAAGATAAGGTGAGCCGTCCGCTTTCAAAAAAATGGCCTTGGAGGCGGGAAAGAGGGCGAGGTTGCTGGCCTGACCCGCCAACTTTTTGGCGTAGATGCGGTCGATGGGAAAACCCTCGGCAGCATGCCGGATTCCGGCGTCAAACGCTTTGGAGAAAGGGAGTTTCCCGTGCTTTCGGACAGCTTCCTCATAAACAGCCAACGCACCGGGCGTGGCGGAGGCCAAGGGACCGGTCTTGCTGAGTTCCTCCACCGGTTTTCCATCCTTCAGGTACATGTCGCGGGTCGCATGAGCGGGGGCGGTTTCCCTTCCGTCCAAGGCCATCAAGGTTCCATCGGCCAAGCGGGCGAGAAGGAAACACCCGCCACCGATGCCCGAGTTGTGCCCGTCCACCACCCCGAGCGTAAGGGCGACGGCGGCGGCGGCATCAATGGCATTGCCTCCAGCCTTGAGGGCCTCCAACCCGGCTTCGGTGGCGAGGGGTTGGACGGAGGCCACGAAACCTTCCGTGGCTCGAACCGAGGAAATCGAAGCGGCCATCAAAAAAGGAAGGAGGAGACGCACGGCCGCGCGACTACTCCCCAGCAGCCACATTGGTCCGGCGCTCGTCGGCAAAGGCTTCGCGCTTTCCATCCGGCAGAAGACGGACCACGTTTACACTTCCGAAGTAGTACTGATTTTTCTGTTTAAAGCTGATCTCCCAGCTCTTTTTCAAATCCTCGGCCAGGGCGGCATCGAATCCCTCCTCCAATTCCAAGGCATTCTTGGGTTCTGATGGGCTTTTGGACCGTTTGAGATGGAAGCGGGGTTGGTCGATAGCGGCCACCGGGTCCAGGTTGAAATCGATCATGTTGCTCAGGACCTGATACACTCCGGTGGGAATTCGGTCCGAGGCGGGGGAGCCGATGGCGATCGCTGGCTTGCCTTTTTCCATAACGATGACCGGGGCCATGGTGCTGCGGGGGCGCTTGCCGGGCTCGGCCGAATTCACGTACTTCTTGGTGCCGAAACCGAAGTTGGAGAGGCTGTCATTGAGCAGAATGCCGGTGCCTGGTGCAACCACGGCGGCGCCCCAGTGGAGACTGAGGGATTGGGTGGCGCAGACGATGTTGCCGGCCTTGTCCATAACGATGAAGTGGGTGGTCTCGGCGCTCTCCGGTGTGGGTTCCTCCGCTTCGGTGGGGGCGG
>RGYX01000275.1 GCA_010031845.1 Verrucomicrobiota bacterium | reverse complement strand
ATCTGTCGCACCAAATGGATGCCCAGACCGCCAAGTTGCCGGTTTTCGATGGGGCTATCCAGATCCGGTTCGCCGATTTCCAGTGGGTTAAATTCACGACCCCGGTCCTCGAACTCCATTTCAATCTGACCATGGTGGTGACGAAAGGTGACATGGATGGGGTGAATGCCCTCCTCGTCGAATCCGTACTTGATAATGTTGGTGAGAATTTCCTCGATGGAAACCAAAAGGTGATAGCGCAGTCGCCCACCAATATCGTGCTGGGTCGCAAAGCTTTCGAAGACCGAGTTCACGCGCAACAGGTCCTCGATCCGGTTTTTGACGGTCACGCGGACTTCGGGATTTTTCATATGGAAGAGAGAAGAAGGGACTGGAGTCCGGCAAGACGGAAAACCTGAGCCACTTCGGGGGCCACCCGTTCCAGCCCAAAGTTGTTTCCCGAGGCTTTGGCGGTCTTGCTTGCATCGATACAAAGATGGACGAAGGCGGAGGCGGCGTACGGCACGGCGGTGATGTCAAAACGGATGGGGCCGCGATGGGCCGCGACCAGTTTACGGACGGAGTCGCGAACTTCACCCACTCGCACGGCATCCATCCGTCCCTGAATAAAAATCCGCAAAGTTCCATCCCTGATTTCGTGGGTCACGGGAGGAGTGGAGCTCCCGTCGACGAGATGATCCATCCCGGTGAGGGCAAAAACCCGACGGATATCCGGGCTGCATTCCATCACGCGAAAGGTTCCGTTCCGTCTTTGTAATTCACGAGCTGCCTCGAAGATTAAGCGGAGAACAGCGGAACCAATATAGGTAACATCGCGGAAATTCATGGTGAGTGGCTGGCAACCGTGTCCAAACGACCCACGAAGGTGATCACCGTGCCGGACCCATCCCTTTTTGCCTGCATTAGATCCATGGCTTTAGATTGGCCGAGAGTCCCTTGCGGGGCAACCCCGTGTTCCCGGGTTTGGGCTGCGGCAGTCTTGGTTAAACGCGAGCCGCGTCGACGTACTTCTTGTTCATTTCCCGAAGTCGGCGACTGAGGATGGTGGCAAGGCCAATCAGCAACATGCCCCCCAGCTTATGGTTGTTGTTCATGAGAAAATCCAGTTGTTGAAGGGAAAGTCGCCAGACAACGGAGGGCTCTGCCGGGGTGATGGTGGCCGAGGTGGGGCCTGGGTCAAAGATTGAAATTTCACCGAAGGTGTCGCCGGGTTTGAGCTTGGCGAGTTCGATTTCAGAGGATTGACCTTGTCGTCGGACGGAAAGTTGGCCGGCGGCCACGATATACATGCTGGAAAGCTCCTGACCCTCGTCAATGAGGTTGTGAGGGGGTTCGACGGCCACATATTCGCCATACCCGGCCAAGGCAGCCCGGGCCTCGTCGGTAAAGTGGGTGGTTATGCCTGAAGCGGGAAGATTCATATGTGACAAGGGATCGGACATAACGCTGATTAAAGGCCAGAATCAAATTGCGGTCAAATGCCCAAGCTTGAGGGATGATTTAGGTAGCCTATGCTGGAAAGCGGACGGGTGGCAGAGCGGTTTAATGTACCTGACTCGAAATCAGGAGTAGGGGTAACCCTACCGTGGGT
>RGYX01000274.1 GCA_010031845.1 Verrucomicrobiota bacterium | reverse complement strand
ACTTGGACAGCCTGCAACCATCCCTTCACGCTTAGTCCCTACTGGAGCTTTTCGCCGGAAATAAAAAAAACAGACCCGGACCAGGTGGTGCCGGAGTTCTTAAGTCTTTTGCGGAAAGCAGTTGAAAAGAGGCTTCTCAGCGACGTACCTGTCGGATTTTTCCTGAGCGGTGGATTGGATTCCAGCTTGGTTACCGCCTTGGCGGCGGAGGGGTCCTCCAGCCCGATCCAGACATTTACCCTGACGCTCGACGACGGGCATGCCACTCCCGGCAAGGAGGCCGACCGGGTTTGGGCCTCTTGGGTGGCTCGTCGTTTTCAAACCCGGCATAGTGAGGAAAAAGTCGAGGTTGCCCATCTGGCGGATCAACTGCGCGATGTGGTCCGGTGCTTTGACGAGCCCTTTGCAGGGGTAATTTCCCCTTATTTCCTTTCCCGTGCGATGGCCCGGCACGTCAAGGTGGCGCTGTGCGGGGATGGCGCCGACGAGTTGTTTGGCAGTTATCTTTCCCACCGGCTGGGGGCATCCATGGAGACGGGGCCGCATGCCTACCATCGGACTCCTCCAGAGGAGGAATTGTTCCGAGCGATCTCTTCGGACTCTTTTGCGGGGTGGCGTTCCCGGCTTGAGGTCTTTTCCGACAAAGAAAGCCGGGATCTGCTGAAGCCCGGGCTGTGCCCCAAACAAGCAGGGAAAAACTTGGCAGAAAAACGCTGGGACCAGGCGGTAGCTCCCTTTGTCCGGCTGTCTCCCCTCAACCAGGTCCTTGCGTCGGAGTTTGTTACCGTTCTGCCAGACCAGGTTCTCAAGTATGCGGACCGCCTATCCATGGCCCATTCCCTCGAGGTGCGAAGCCCGTTTCTCGACCGGGCTGTGGTGGAGTTTGTGGCGCGACTGCCGGCGGAATGGAAAATTCGCGGCCAGGAAACCAAATATTTGATGCGGTTGGCCGCTGCCCAATACTTCCCTGGGGACATGATCCGCCGCCCCAAGGAGGGCTTTTTGATGCCCGTGGCGCAATGGCTGCGCACCTCCCTCCGACCCCTGGTTGAGGAATATCTGGAACCCGGGTGCCTGCAACGGCAGGGAATTCTTCATCCTCCGGAAGTGATAAGATGGAAACACGTTTGGGAACACGGGGATCCTGAGGATTACCGTTTGGCCAACAAAATTTACTCCCTGTTGATGCTCTCCCTCTGGGCCGAGGAATATGTCTGCTGATTGGAATTCGCCGGTGCTGGTCGCGCTCCAGCCCAGCTATCTACCTTGGTTAGGGGCCTTTGAGCAGTTTGCTCGAAGTGACATATTCATTTTCTACGATGATGTCCAGTACGACCGGGACGGGTGGCGCAACCGGAACCGGATCAAGACCGCCCAAGGTGTTCGCTGGTTGACGGTGCCGGTCCAGACGCGGGGAAAGTTTGGGCAAAGGATTCTCGATGTGAAAATCGACAACCGGCAACCCTGGGCCCGCAAGCATATCCAAACTCTCGAGCAATCCTATGCCAAGGCTCTCCATCTGCAGTCCGTTTTGGCGGAATTACGGTCTGTCCTGGAACAGCCATGGGAAAGCCTCGCTGAGCTCAATATTACCCTTTTCCTGCGCTTGGCCCGGTTCATG
>RGYX01000273.1 GCA_010031845.1 Verrucomicrobiota bacterium | reverse complement strand
AACATCCACGAATATCAGGCACGTGACCTTTTGGCCTCCGCTGGTGTCACCGTGCCGCGTGGTGCAGTCGCCCGCACTCCTGAGGAGGCCGAATCGATCGCCCGCGGTTTGCCTTGTAATAGCTTCGTCATCAAGGCCCAAGTCCATGCTGGCGGTCGTGGGAAAGGCCATTTTAAGGACGGCTTCAAAGGTGGGGTCCACCTTGTCAAAACCCCCGGCCAAGTCAAAGACGTCACCGCCCATATGATTGGCAACACCCTCATCACCCACCAGACCGGGCCCGAGGGAAAACCCGTTCACGCCGTCCTCGTCGGGGAATCGACCGAGATTGCCCGGGAACTTTACCTCGCCATCGTTTTGGACCGCAGTTCCGGTTGTCCCGTGGTGGTCGCCAGTCAACAGGGAGACCGTCGCCGAAAAAAATCCCGGGGCCATCCTCCGGGAAATCGTTCACCCGGGTCTCGGTCTTCAGCCTTACCAGGCCCGCAAGGTCAGTATCTTTCTCGGCTTTCCCTCCACCGGGCTTCGCGCCCCCTGCCGTCTTCTCCACGCCGCCTACCGTCTCTTCATCGAAAAAGATTGCTCCCAGGTGGAGATCAATCCGCTCGCCGTCACCAAGGGGGGCGATGTGGTCGCCCTCGATGCGAAGCTCAACTTCGACGACAACGCCGTCTTTCGCCACAAGGAGATCGAGTCCTTGCGCGATCCCTCCCAGGAAGATCCGCGCGACTTGGCGGCGGCGGAGCATCACCTCAACTACATCGGTTTGGAAGGAAACATCGGATGCATGGTGAACGGTGCCGGGTTGGCCATGGCCACGCTCGATCTCATCCAAGCCGCCGGTGGCAAGCCAGCCAACTTTCTCGACGTGGGTGGGGGCGCTTCGGAGCAGATGATCACGGCCGCCTTCAAACTTTTGCAGGGGGACCCCTCGGTGAAGGCCATCTTGGTGAATATTTTCGGCGGAATTCTGAAATGCGATATTTTGGCCCAGGGCATGATCTCCGCCTGCCGCAGCAACCCGCCCCGTGTGCCCATCATCGTCCGTTTGCAGGGAACCAACGTCGAGCAGGGCCGCAAACTTCTCAAGGACTCCGGTCTCCCTTTGATTCCGGCCGAGGGACTGATGGAAGCCGCGGAGAAGGCGGTGGCCGCCGCCTCCGGAAAGAAGGGGAAATAAGTCATGTCCGTTCTTGTCGACGCCAACACCCGCCTGCTTGTCCAGGGCATCACCGGCAAGTCCGGCTCGTTCCACGCCTCGGCCTGCAAGGAGTACGGGACCCAGGTGGTGGCCGGGGTCACTCCGGCCCGGGGCGGGGAAAAATTCGAGAACACCGTTCCGATCTTCGACACCGTGGCCGAAGCGGTCTCTGCCACCAAAGCCAATGCCTCCATGATCTTTGTTCCCCCGGAATTCGCCGGGGACGCCATCCTCGAGGCCGCTGATGCCGGCATCCAGCTGATCGTCGCCATCACGGAGGGCATTCCCGTGATGGACATGATGCGCGTCCGCCATGCGTTGGAGGAATATTCCTGCGTTCTGATCGGGCCGAACTGCCCCGGCATCATCACTCCCGGCGCCTGCAAAATCGGGATCATGCCCGGCTATATTCACCGACCC
>RGYX01000272.1 GCA_010031845.1 Verrucomicrobiota bacterium | reverse complement strand
TGCTCTACCAACTGAGCTACATGGGCGAGTGTGGAGTCAAAAAGACTCCGGGATTCGCCCGGCGTTTTCCCCTTTCGGCACGAAATCTGCTTCGAAGTCGTTCGACTCGAACAAAAATTGGCTCAAGGGGAAACAATGAGAATGCCTGTCCAACCCCCCTACTGTCAACTACCTGTTACAAAAAAAATATTTTTTTTATGACTAAGTGGTGAGCATCCGAAAAACGTAAAAACCCATCCCCAAAATCGCAAAGGCCAACCCAGCCCACAGCATCCATGTGGGGTCCTTGGGATCGCCTTTCCCCTTGATGGGAGACAAGTTATGAAAGTTTTCTGGGATTCCCAAGTCGATCCCCACCTCAATCTGAAAATCAGCACCCAAGGTCGGTAGGGCCAAAGCGACCCGCGGCACTGCCCCCTCGTACACGAAAGGAACTTGGCCAAACTGGACCCGGTCCCGATCTTGAAGCAACGCTTCGGTAATTTTTTCATCATTCACCCGGGTGCCATTGGTTGACTCTAAATCCCTCACCCGGTATTCCGCCCCCTCCAACACTAACTCCCCGTGGCGGGAAGAAATACTACCGTGCACGATCTGCACCTCGTTTCCATCCACCCGCCCGACGCCCATTCTTGGGCCGTTCAGATCGATAACCAAGCCGGGAAACTCTTTGCTTTCGGAAATCAGCTTGGGCATGGGATAGGAATTATCCTCAACTCCGCCCGGCGTCCAGCAAGTCGGAGAATTGCCGGAAAAAGTAGGCCGCATCATGGGGACCCGGAGCCGCTTCGGGATGGTACTGCACCGAGAAAGCCTCGCCGTTTTTCAGCTGAATCCCCTCGCAGGTTCCATCGTTCAGGTTGATGTGCGTCACCTCCACCTTACCCTTTGGCAAAGAGGCAGGATCCACCGCGTAACCGTGATTTTGGCTGGTAATCGAAACCTTGCCCGAACGTAAATCCTTCACCGGTTGGTTCCCTCCCCGATGACCAAACTTCAGCTTAAAGGTCTTGCCCCCCAGGGCATGGGCCAGCATTTGATGGCCCAAACAGATGCCGAAAATCGGCCTCTTGCCCACCAGATGGCGAACCGTCTCATGCACATAGGTGGGCACCGCGGGGTCCCCCGGTCCGTTCGAGAGAAAAACGCCGTCTACCTTGGCCTGCAGAATCTCTTCTGCTTTGGCCGTCGCCGGAAAAACCACCGGTTGAATCCCCTCTTGCCGCAACAAACGGAGAATATTCCTCTTCATTCCGCAATCGATTGCCGCCACCCGGTGCCTGGCCTTTGGCATCCTTACCTTTTCGGATCCAAGCTTTCCGGGAAAATCCAAACCTTCGGGATCCCATTCATACGATTTTTTGCAGGTGACCTGGGCCACATAATCCTCCGCCCCCAAACCCGGCCACTCTTTCGCCTTTCGCACCGCTTCCTCTCCGGACATTCCATTCGTGGCCAACACTCCCTTCATCGCCCCCTGAATCCGCAACCTCCGGGTCAACGCCCTGGTATCCACCCCCTCCACCGCCGGGATTTTATGCCGACGTAGATAGATATCGAGCGTCTCCCGCTGCCGCCAATTGCTCGCCCTCCGGGATAATCGGCGCACGACCAAGCCCGAAACTTGGGGC
>RGYX01000271.1 GCA_010031845.1 Verrucomicrobiota bacterium | reverse complement strand
TTTTTCGGGGGGTGTTGGGAATGGCCTGGTGGAGATCCATGGGGGGGCGTCCGGCGGGAGTTCTTTTGGCGGCGAATGCGGTGCTTTTCTCTGCGGTTCATTTCATTCGACCCATGGGCGGCCCGCACGATGGATGGGGGGATGGATTTTCGGCCTGGGGCCGGTTGGAATTATGGTCCGGGTTGGTCGATCCGTGGCGTCTTGCGGGGTTGGCGGTGGCCGGACTGATTTTGGCGCGGATCGTTTGGGAGCAGGGGAATCTTTGGACAGCCATGGGTCTGCATGCCGGCTGGGTGTCGGGCGTGAAATGGGCGGACGCCTCTTTTCCTGAAGTCTCCCAAGCCGCCGCCGGTTGGTGGGGACCTTCGCTGGAGGCCGGCCCCTTGCCCTTCCTGGTCCTTCTTTTGTTTGCCTTTTCCCTCATGGGAAAACCGATTCGTGCGCATCTGGGTTGAATCCGCTGTCGGGCTCCTTTTCCCCGCAGGAAGGCCTGCCCGGCCCTGGGGCCGTCTGGAGAGGCCTTTTTGTGAGCGCTGTGCTGAACCTTATCCGCGGCCAATTTCCGATTCCTTCGTGTGCGCCAATTGTGAAAAACGAAAATGGGCTTTGAGTCGACTACGGGCGGCCTACCGCGCGGAGGGATCGGTTCGGGAGGCGATTCTGCGCTTCAAGTATGGTCGGGAATATTTCCTGCGACCCTGGTTGGGCCGCTGGTTGCGGGATGGGTTTCGGGAGCACTACGCCGCGGAATCCTGGGATGCGCTGATTCCCGTGCCCCTTCATCCGTTGCGGAGAAGGAGAAGGGGATTCAACCAGAGTCTGGAAGTGGCGGGTTGGTTGGCCTCAAAGGTGAAGATTCCCTTGCGGGAAGGGTTGATCCGTCAGAAAGCCACAACGCCTCAGGCGCGCCTTCGGAGATCGGAACGTTTGCGGAATCTGCGCGGGGCTTTGGCCCTGGCTCCGGGGTTTGACCCCCGTGGGCTGCGGTTGCTAATTTGTGATGATATCTTCACCACCGGGGCCACGGCGGATGCCTGTGCGCGAGTCCTCCGCCAAGCGGGAGCCGCCGAGGTGGCTGCCTTGACCGTGGCCCGGGGATAAACTTTAAAAAAACCATGGCTGTATTCGAACGAAGAAAATACGAGCCCCGCAAGGAGGGCAAGGCCCGCTCGCGCGGGATCCCGGGCGGACTCTGGACCAAATGTCCCGGGTGTGGGGAGGTGATCTACAACCAGGTGTTGAAAAAAAACCTGCAGGTCTGTCCCAAATGCTCCCACCATTTCACCCTGGGGGCCCGCGAGCGCCTGGCCTCGGTCTGTGACGGAGGAAAGTTCATGGAATACGACGCCGGCATGGAGGCGGTGGATGTCCTGCAGTTCAAGGGGGTGGCGAGTTATGCCAGCAAGCTCAAGGCCAACCGGAAGAAGACGGGTCTGAAGGACGCCATCCTTTGCGGTTTGGGCAAGATCGGGGGCCGGGAGGTTTCCTTGGCCGCCCTCGAGTTTGCCTTTCTCGGAGGAAGCATGGGCGCGGTGGTGGGGGAAAAAGTGACCCGGACGATCGAACGTGGCTTGCAGAAAAAAGCCCCGGTCATTGTTTTCTCCGCCTCGGGAGGGGCCCGGATGTATGAGGGGATGTTCAGTCTGATG
>RGYX01000028.1 GCA_010031845.1 Verrucomicrobiota bacterium | reverse complement strand
CTTGGCCAAACCCGCCTTTAACTCCTCCCCCATGACCTCAATATTCTTGGCCAATTCCTCCTCTTCGATGATCCGAAAAATCTCCAAAGCCACCGCACAAGCCAACGCCGTCCCGCCGTACGTCGTGGCATGGGTTCCCGGGGTCAATACATCGGCCAACTTTTCCCCCAACCAAACCGCCCCGATCGGGAAACCACCACCAAGACTTTTGGCCATCGAGATGGCATCCGGCAGAAAACTTTCCTTGGACCTGGCCTCCTCCAAAATCCTTGCATAGCTTTGAAACCGCCCCGTCCGATAGTGACCGCACTGGACGGCGTCCATTATAAGAAATATGCCTTTTTCCCGGGTCATGGTTCTTAACCCGGTCAGATAGTCCGCCTTCGCGGGAAGGATTCCCCCCTCCCCCTGAATGCCCTCGATCATCACCGCCGCCGTTTTAGGTCCTATTGCCTTCTCCACCGCCGCCAAATCGTTGTACGGCACATAAACGAAACCCGGCATGGACGGTCCAAAACCCTCCCGCAACCTCTCCTGACCCGAAGCCGCGATCATGCCCATCGTCCGGCCATGAAAAGAGTTCAGTGTGGTAATGACCTCATACCGCCCTTGGGCCGATCCGGCTTTCCGGACCGCTTTGACCATGGCCTCATTGGCCTCCGCCCCGCTGTTGCAGAAAAAAACCTTTCCCGGCCCGATCCGTTGCACCAAAGCGGCGGCCAACTCCGCTTGCTTGGGATGAAAAAAAAGGTTGGAGACATGCACCAACTCCCCAGCCTGCCTCATCATCACTTCCGCCAATCGCGGATGAGCGTGTCCCAGACAGTTGACGGCAATCCCGCTGCCAAAATCCAAATATTCTCGTCCCTCCGCGTCCCAAACCCGTGTTCCTTTTCCCCTGACCAGGACGGGAGCGGTTTCCGGTCTTTTATAGGAGGGAACCACATGCCGGGCATATTCCGCCCGCACTTGCTCGGAGGAGATGTTTGTTTCCTTCTTCAAACGACGATCTTAGGCAAAAAAGGCGAATCCGGCCAATCCCGCTCAGCGGGCGGCCCAACGAAGCAGACTCTCCGTCTGCTCCCAACCCATGCAGGCATCCGTCAGGGAAACCCCGTATTTCAGACCCTTGGCTCCCTCGGGCGGCAGGTCCTGCCTTCCCTCATGCAGATGGCTCTCCAACATTAGGCCGAGGATTCCCAAAGAACCGGATCGCTTCTGTTCGATCACACTCTTCCAAGCCGTCTCCTGCTTGGTGGCCTCCTTGCCGGAGTTGGCGTGACTGCAATCCACCATCACGCGTTGGGGGAGTCCGTGCTTCTTCAGCGAATCCTTGGCCGCCTGAAGGCTGGTCGGGTCGAAATTCGTACGGTCTCTCCCCCCGCGCAACACCAAGTGGGTGGAACTGTTGCCGGTTGTCCGGATCACGCTGGTCGCCCCTTCGGCGTCGATTCCCACAAAGGCGTGCCCGGTCCGCGCCGACAACATCGCATCCACCGCGACCTGCAAGCTGCCGTCCGTTCCGTTCTTGAAACCCACCGGCATGGAAAGACCGCTCGCCATCTCCCGATGGGTCTGACTTTCCGTGGTTCGGGCACCGATCGCCGCCCAGGTCACCAAGTCGGAGAGATACTGGGGCACGATGGGGTCGAGAAACTCGGTTCCGGCGGGCACGCCCATCTCGTTGATCTCGGCCAAAAGTTTCCGGCCGGCTTTCAACCCCGCCTCGAGATCCAAAGTTCCATCCAGATGAGGATCGTTGATCAATCCCTTCCAACCCACCGTGGTCCGGGGCTTTTCAAAGTAGACCCTCATCACCAGCAGAAGCTTGTCCCCCAACTCCTCCCGCATCTTCGCGATCCTCCCGGCATACTCGAGGGCAGCTTTTCGGTCGTGAATCGAGCATGGCCCCAGAATGACCAAAGGTCGTTCATCCTGCCCTTCCAGGACCGCTTCCACCTCGGCCCGGGACTGCCGAACGGTTTGCTCCCCCCTGGGTTGCACCGGAATCTCCTTTTTCATCTTGGCGGGAGACAAAAGGGGCTTGATCTCGCGAACTCTTAGATTCGCCAGCTTGGGCCCGGTCTGTTCTTTAGCCACTGCACTCATTCCGAAAGCCTAGCCCCTTTTTCTGTTTTGAAAAACCCGCCTTTTTCGGTCTAAAAACCCACAGTCTCCGATTTATGTGCTGACTAATGGTCTGTAGACTACAGCCTACAGACTAACAGGCGGTCCTAGTGCGGTTGGATTCCGGGACTTGCAGCCTTCCCACCCCCGTCAGCAAATAAACCGCCCCCCCCACCAGATTCCACATCAGGATGACCGCAAACCCCCCCAGTGAAATCGCCACGCTTTGAGCTGTCGCCACCCCGAAAACCCCCAAAAAGGTGGCGAAGGCTGCCTCCCGTAAACCCAGCCCGTTCCAGGTAATCGGCAGAACGGTCACCATCACCACCATGGGCAGCACCGAGGCCAGCTGCCAGAAATCGGCCTGTAGATTCACCGCTCGGGAAACCGAGAAGAAAAGACAGACCAAAAGGAGTTGGGAAAGAATGCTCAGCGCCAACCCCACCCCGGCTCCGACCGGATGCGTCAGACAAATATGGCAGGCCTGGGCGCCCTCCCCGGCCACCTTTCTCCATCCAACGGCATGCTTTCCGGCCAGCCATCGCCCCGAAGCTGGATGTCCCAGGAGGATTAAGATTACCGTCAATAAAGCAGAAACGAAGAGAAACGCCGTAGCCCCCGCATGCGTCACCGGATGATGATTGAGCTCGGTCCATCTTGGAATGATCAACACCGCCCCCACCACCACCGTGGCGGTCAGACCCAAAACCCGCTCCAACAGGATGGATACCACCGCGGCAGCCCGGGCCTGCGGGGCATCCCTCGCCGCCCAATAGGCCCGCATCACGTCCCCCCCCATCACCCCGGGCAGGATACTGTTAAAGAAAAGACCGGAAAAGATCAGCTGAGCCGTTCTTCCCCAGCCGACCGCGGCTCCGGCAACCTCCAACAGAAGGTGCCAACGAAGAACCGAGACCAGAACGGTTCCTCCATAAGCCGTCACCGCCAAAAAAATCCATCTCAACTCCGCCCCCTGAATGATCTGGTGAAACTCCGTCCAGTTTAGTTTCGTGGCTAGGAAGGCTCCTCCCACTACGGTCAAGAGAATCCTCGTCGCCCACCCCAACCAACCCTTGGTCTCCGCTTTCATGGCCGAGAATTTTACCCGCCGGGTGCCGCGGCCCAAAAAAAGGGCATCACAAAAGCCCGTGATTCCGCAGATCCCGGACGTGCTCTCCCCCCGAGGCCAAAACCATGTCCAAGGCGAATTTCAGCAGACACACCTCCCAACCGTCATCCACTCCCGTCAAGACGGCGGCCAGCGGATCGCCTCGGGACTCCACTTCCGACCTGACCCGGGCGGAAACCTCCGCCAGGGCTCCGCTGACATCATAACGGCGTGTTTCATCCTTCCGAAAGGTAAAGCCATATTTGAGAACGGCGATCTGGGACGCGAACTGGCTCACCGCATCGGCATACTTCTCCGCTTTCTCCCCAAACCCCTCCAGCAGAAGTTTCGCAAAATGATCGGGGGTCACCAGCTCGGGCTTATGGGCATGAATCCGACCCTCCCGGACCCGCATCCGGTTCACACTGTCCATCTCCTCGGTGATCAGATGATAGTTCAACACCGTGGTACCAAAGGTCTCCAACCGCTTTTGCGGCGGAAGGATAACCTTGGTGTTTTCCAGCGCGTAGTGAAAGTCGTCCGGCTTCATGAACCCACTCACCTTGGCTGATTTTTCCCGCAGATCAAATCGACCCGCCGCCAAAAAGACGGCATGTCCTGCTGTATCTCATTTCTTGCGGATTCTTTTTTGAGTTTTCTCTTCCCATCCCTTACTCTCGGCGCATGGCCACTTATATTTACGAAACCATCCCCAGCGAACCCGGCGAGTATCCGGAGCAGTTTGAATTCCAGCAATCGATGAACGACCAACCCCTCACCCGGCACCCAAAAACGGGCCAACCCGTTCGTCGCCTGATCAGCGGGGGCTTGGGCATCATTGGCACGGGCCGGGACTCGGGCCCCTCCTCCTCATCCGGTCACGGTTGCGGATCCGGTTCCTGCGGGTGCGGGCACTAAACCGAGTAAACAACCGCTCGCATCACGGCTTCCTGCACCTCGGCCACTGACTTGGAAACGGCCTGGCCGATCAGATCCATCTTGGAAACCTCGGCGATTCGCCGGCTGTTCTGGAGCAACTCGGCATCCGAGTAAATGGTCCGCAAAAGCTGGCAGGCGCTGGCCAGACTGATCAACACCACATCCCGCGGAGAGGGAATCTCTCCTCCGGTGACCACCGAGCGAATTCGCGCCCTCACCTCCCTCTCTTCCTGATCATTGATCATGGGATAACGACGTCCGGGAATGACCCAAAGGATCTTCTTTTCCTCTTTTTTCAGGATTCCCCGTGCGACGAGTTTCGCCAAGGCGGCTTTTCGTAACCGATCCCCGTCCGAGGAGAGGATGCCTACCCAATACTTCGCATCCTTTTTATCCTTGGCGTCAACGATCTCCTTTAAAATGGGGTCCAGCAGATTGTCCCCCAGCGGTTTTGCATCCACTAGGGTCAGGTGTTTGAGGTCGGTATCAATTCGGTTCTGAAAAGCCAATTCAAGAAGCGCAGCGCCGGCCAAGGCTTGGTCCAAAGCCAAGGGAGGAAGATCCACGAATTTTCCCGATTTATCGTCCAAGGCCAGCAGGACGATTTCTTCAACGAAACTGAGCATGGATCCATCATTCCCCGCCAAGGCCATAAAACAAGGCATTCCTTCCTTTAGGTAATTCCTCGGTTCTCATACCCTCGGACCATGCAACTTGTCTGGATTCTGGGCGATCAACTCCTCCCCCATCACCCCCTCCTTCGTCAGGGCGCCAAAGATCAGCTTGTCGGCATGATCGAGTCCGTCCCGCGGGGCAGTCACCTTCGCTATCACCAGCAAAAACTGACCCTGCTGTACGCCGCCATGCGACATCACGCCAATGCCATGAGGAAAGCCGGTCATCAGGTTCTTTATCACTCTCTTTCCGACGAGCCAAGGAAGGCCGGTTACGCGGACATTTTGGCGGGTTGGATTCGGAAACATAAAATCCGGGAAATCCACCTGCTGGATCCAAACGAATACGACACCCTTCATTCCCTCCCGGGGCTCTCCCAAAAACTCGGGATCCCTGTCCTAAACCACCGCAGCCCCCAATTTCTTGTTCCCAAGGAGGAGTTTGCCGATTGGGCTGCCGGCAAGAGACACCTTCTCATGGAATCCCACTACCGACGACTCCGGGCCAAACACAACATCCTCATGACCCGGGACGGCCAACCGGAAGGCGGGGATTGGAACCTGGACGACCAGAACCGGAAAACCTTCCGCGAGTTTTCCAAGGAGAAACCCGCCGTTCCCCCACTTGCCAGTCCGGAGCTAGATCCGGTGGTCGCTGAAGTGGCCAAAGATGTGGCCCGTCTATTTCCGGATCATCCCGGAAAGGCCAAGGATTTATGGATTCCTGCCACCCGCGAAGGTGCCTTGGCTTGGCTGAAACTTTTCCTCCGGGAGCGGCTTGAAAAGTTCGGCCCATGGGAGGATGCCATGGTCGAGGGCCAGCCCGTTCTTTTCCACTCCGTGCTCTCCCCCTTCCTCAACCTGGGTCTGCTCTCCCCGATGGAATGTATTCAGGCGGCCGAGAGAGCCTACCGGAACGGGAAAGCCCCGCTCAACTCTGTCGAGGGATTCATCCGCCAGATCCTTGGATGGCGGGAATTCATTCATGGAATCTATTGGCTGAAAATGCCCGAATACCGGAAGGTTAATTTCCTTGGAGCTGAGCGCCCCCTCCCTCGTTGGGCTTACACCGGGGAGACCGAGATGCGCTGCGTTTCTCAGGCCATCCAAGGGGCCATCGACCGTGCTTATAACCATCACATCCAGAGACTCATGGTTCTCGGCAACTATTTTCTTCTCGGCGGATACGATCCGAAGGCAGTCCTCCGTTGGTACACCGAGATGTATTTGGACGCTTATGACTGGGTGATGGTGCCGAATGTGCTGGGCATGATCCTGTTCGCCGACGGCGGCTTATTTGCCACCAAGCCGTACGCCGCTGGTGCGGCCTATCAGGAAAAAATGGGCAACCACTGCACCTCCTGCCGATTCGACCCAAAAAAGAAGGAGGGGCCCAACGCCTGCCCGTTCCACTTTCTCTATTGGAATTTTTACGGGAACCATGCAAAGACCTTGGGTCGAAACCCGCGGATCGGTATGATGGTGAAGTTGTGGGAGAAAAAAGGAGCCGAAGAACAGTCCATGATTCGTCGCGAAGCCCAAAAGTTTCTCGACCTTCAATCTTAACCACCGGGGTATCCCCTCTGTGGTTGCCCATGGCGTTGGGACTCGGCTTTGGCTTGGGCGTTTTTCTGACTCGTCCCGGGTTCATGATCAAGGAACCCCAGAACGAAATCCAAATGGAAGAGGGTTTCAACCAGGGCTCTCCCCCACCCCCGGGTCAAAAAATCGCCGGGAAGAAGTTGGCGCAATCCGCCACCCCCGAGCCGCGGAAATGGGATGAAAAAACCATCCAAGGACTGTCGTTGAGGGAGGTTCAATCCCGGCTCCAGGAACTCTCCACGTGGGCTCCGGGGGCGGAAGCGGACAAAATGGAGGTCCGGTTGGTCAAACGATGGGCCTCCCTGGAGCCAGCCTCGGCCTGTCAGTATGCCTATCAGGCGGTGCTTCAGGGCGCCGACGAATCCCTACTGGTGAGTGCGTTGGAAATTTGGGCCAGGGTTGTTCCTGCCGAAGCCTCGCGGTGGGCCGCTGCCTTGGGTTCACCATCCCTCAGGGATTTATCCGTTCGGACGGTCTACCAAACATGGGCTCAGACGGATTCCAGCGCCGCGCTGAAAAGCATCTCCGCTCTAAGACCCGCGTCCGCCCGAGGCACGGCCACCGCCGCCACCGCCCCACCCCAAGCACAAAAAAGTTTCTCCAACGCAATGCAATGGGCACGCGCTTTACCCGGGCCGCTCCGCGAAAAGACGCTGGATGCCATTCTGGGGGAATGGACCCGCCGCGATCCCCCGGGGGCTGCCAACTGGCTGATCCAACAACCCGGGGACATCCAATGGGCCATGATTTCCAAGTTAGCCGCCGAATGGGTAAAGAAGGATCCCTACTCGGCACTCTCCTGGGGTTTGGGTCAATCAGCCGAAGTGAGCCTGGGATCCAAGCTGGCGGTGGGGCCCGTCCAAAGAAAATTCTTTGAAGCCGCCCTAGGCACCTTAATCGGGACCGACCCACAAGCGGCGGCCAACTGGCTGGCCAGTCCGATCGGTGAACCCTTTTTTACCTCGCGGATAGGATCCGTCGCCGGACGATGGACCTCTATGGATCCCCTCGAGGCTGCGGGATGGTCCCTTTCCCTCCCCCGGGAATCAGACCGAAATGCAGCCCTCGGTGCCGTGGCCGGGACTTGGGCCAAAACCGACCCCCAAGCCGCCGGTCAATGGATCAGCAGTCTGGCACAAGCCGGTCAACGGGACACTGCCTTGAGCGCCTATTGCAATTCCCTTTCTCCCTACGATGCCGCCGCCGCCGCCCAGTGGGCCGAGCGAATTTCCTCACCCGAATTACGGAAAAACACCATCCTTGCCGCGATCCATCGCTGGAAACAATACGATCCAACCGCCGCGCGGCAGTTTATTTCCACCACCCCCTCTTTGGATCCAAATACAAAATCAGATCTTTTGCGTTAACCCCCCGATCCTCTTCATCGCCGAACCTCGCCTGATTTCTCCCGTCATGCTCCTCGCCTTTCATAAGCCCTACGGGGTCCTTTCCCAGTTTACTTCCGATGGCTCCCCCAACCGGACCTTGGCCGAATTTGGATTCCCAAAAAATGTTTATCCCCTGGGTCGGCTTGATGCCGACTCCGAGGGCCTCCTCCTTCTCAGTGACGAGCCCGGACTCAACTTGCGCCTCCTCGATCCGAAGAATGCCCATCGACGCTGTTACTGGAGCCAAGTGGAGGGCATTCCCCAATCATCCGCATTGGAAGGACTCTCCCAAGGCGTATCCATCGGAGAACATCAGACCCTTCCCTGCCGCATTTGGCTGCTGGATCCCCAACCCCGGATCCCGCCTCGGGAGCCTCCGATCCGAATCCGGAAAACCGTGCCCGACTGCTGGATCGCCTTGGAACTGACGGAAGGAAAAAACCGGCAGGTCCGAAAAATGACCGCCGCCATGGGTCACCCCACCCTCCGCTTGATCCGTGTCCGGATCGGTGATTTTGAGCTGGGTGATCTTCGATCCGGAGCGTGGCGTGAACTTACCCCTTTGGAACGAAAACAGGTTTTCTCGGGCTAACCTTCCTCCGGCAGGCATCACTGCAGTACTTCACCTCGTCCCAGACCCGTTCCCACTTTTTGCGCCAAGCAAAGGGTCGACCGCAATGAAGGCAGGTTTTTTCGGGAAGATTGGCTTTGGCGACGGATCGACCGGAGCGGCGCACGATCAGCGAACCGCGGCCCAGACCCGGTGCACGTCGTCGTGATCCTCGAGCGACTGCAAAAACGTCCCCACTTCTCCCCTCTGCTCATCGGACAGATCGGGATAATTCTTGGGCACATAACCCTGCTCGCTGGTCACTACCGTCCAGCCGTTCTTCTTCAACCAATCCGCCACCCCGTGGACGGCGGCCCGTTCGCTTAGGAACTTGGCCCCACAGGTATCCTCCGGAATGTCATCGTTCTGGGCATGGGTCAGAGTTTCCACTTCGTTCGCCCCCGCCTCGATCGCAGCCGCCTCCCGGTCGGTATCCATCTTGGGATGATGTGCCTCCACGATGCCCACCTGATCGAAGAGGAATTTGTTGCTTCCCGAAGAGCCCAAAGAGCCGGCCTTGAAGAGAACCCGGATCTCCGGAGCCGTGCGATTATGGTTGTCCGTATAAACCTCCACGATCAGGGGAACTTTGTGCGGGGCATATCCCTCAAAAACCATGTGCTCCAGACTGTCTTTACCTCCCCCGGTGCCGGAGCCCTTTTGAATCGCCCTTTCGATGATATCCCTTGAGACACTCTCCTTCCGGGCCCGCTCCAAAGCCGCTGCTAAGCGAGCATTGAGGGCCGGATCCGCCCCCTGCCGTGCCGCTAGGGTAATTTCACGGACAAATTT
Organism: Verrucomicrobiota bacterium; assembly: GCA_010031845.1. Classification (GTDB taxonomy): domain Bacteria; phylum Verrucomicrobiota; class Verrucomicrobiia; order Methylacidiphilales; family Verrucolacustridaceae; genus Verrucolacustris. Next base: position 68 of record RGYX01000028.1, on the reverse strand, counting down.
GCTCGTTGTCTTGGACTTCTTGAGCGAAGCCACTTCCCGTTTCGCGTGGAGCCACTGTCTTCCCATAT
>RGYX01000270.1 GCA_010031845.1 Verrucomicrobiota bacterium | reverse complement strand
GATCTGACGGTCCAAGGCCGCAGGATAGGTGCGGTTGTGGTCGTAGAAGTAGGTGCAGACCTCGGTGGTGATGGTGAAACCCGGAGGAACGGGGAGGCGAATCCGGGTCATTTCGGCTAAATTGGCTCCTTTGCCTCCCAGAAGAGACTTCATCTTACCGTTGCCGTCGGCCTTACCATTACCGAAGGAATAGACGTATTTGACGGCCTTGCGGGCGGGTGACTTGCCGGACTTCTTGGACTTGGTTTTGGTGGGCATGAGTGAGAAGTGGAGCGTTTGTGAATGCCAGTGACGGCGGGCTTTTGCAAGCCTGATCAGACGTCTTTGGGAGGAAGTTCCGCGGCTTTGGGGCGGCTCTTCCAAGCGGAATCTTGGAAGGAAAGGACTTTACGGATACCCTCCTCGGCTAGGGACAAAAGTTCGTGGAACTGTTCGCGCGTGAAGTCGTGTTCCTCCCCGCCGGCTTGGACCTCAACGATCTTTCCGGCACCGGTCATGACCACGTTCATGTCGACCTGGGCATCACGGTCTTCCGGGTAGTTGAGGTCAAGGATGGGTTGGCCTTCGAGCAGACCCACACTGATGGCGGCCACGGGGGTCCGGAGGGGGTCGGCAGTCAAGCGGCCCGCAGCCTGCAAGCGTTCGATGGCGCGGCGGATGGCCAGGCAGGCTCCGGTAATGGCAGTGGTGCGGGCGGGGACCCAAGGCGGTCAGATCGGTGACGGCACGTAGGCTGCGGCCCAGCAGGCGCTGAATTTCGGTGGAGCGTCCATCGACCTTGCCGCGGCTGGAGTCCCGGGGTTTGCGGTCGGGAGTGGAGGCGGGAAGCATGGAATATTCGGCGGTCAACCAACCGCCGGGCACATTTTGCTCCTTCATCCAGCGGGGAACCGCCTCGTCGACGCTGGCAGCACAAATCACCTCGGTTTTGCCGCAACGGAGGAGAACGGATCCCACGGCGTGCGGGGCGATATCCCAAACACAGGAAAGGGGGCGAAGATCGGAAGCGGAACGGCCGTCGGGGCGGGTGCTCATGAAACCGTACTCTCGGCGGCGCGAAGCGTGTTGGAAAGAAGAAGAGCAATGGTCATGGGACCCACCCCACCGGGATTCGGGGTGATCGCTCCGGCCACGGGGCGGACCGAATCAAAATCCACATCCCCCACCAAGCGGTAACCGCGCGGGTTGGAAGAGTCGGCGATGCGGTTAACCCCCACATCGATCACGGTTGCCCCTGGGCGGACATGTTCGGGTTTTAAGAAGTGAGGTCGCCCCAGGGCGCCGATCAGAATATCGGCCTGACGGGTGATAGCGGAAAGGTTGGTGGTGCTGGAGTGGGCCAGAGTTACCGTGCAGTCGGCTCCGGGTGATTTTCGGGCCAGCAAGACGGCCAAAGGACGACCGACAATCTGGCCGCGGCCCACCACGACCGCATGTTTGCCGGAGGTGGGGATTTGACCGAGACGAAGAATTTCCAAAATTCCCGCGGGAGTGCAGGGCAAAAAACCGGAGGGATCATCGAGCAGAAGCTTTCCAAAATTCACCGGGTGAAAACCGTCCACGTCCTTGGCGGGGGAGACGCGGGCATAGACAATGTCGTGGGGCAGGTCTTTCGGCAGGGGGGATTGGATCAGGATGCCGTGGACTTT
>RGYX01000269.1 GCA_010031845.1 Verrucomicrobiota bacterium | reverse complement strand
TAACCTCATTCAACTCTTCGTCCGATTCATGATGCGCTTTGGCGTCTTCATCATCGTGACGACCCCCCTCACCCATCTCCAATCGCAGGATTCGGCCACCCAAGACCAGTCGGTCCAGGAGCAACTGGAAGCCATGCGCAAGGAGATCGCCGAACTTAAAAAGAACGCCAATCGGGCCACCCCAAACACCCCCCAGCAAGGGACCGGACAGAACATCGGCGGAACGACCACTCAGGAGAGTCTCCTAGGTGGCGAGCGTCGAAGCATGAAAACCCCACAAGACGACTTGAAGGGAGCAACCATACAGGATGAACGTATTAATCCCGATCATGAGTCGAGGCTGAGCCTCGTCGAAAGGAAGGAGGAACTGATAGAGGAAGATCTAGCCAGAAGAGCTGCTACCACCCCGGCAATCTCCTTCAATGAAAGAGGTTTCGTCGTCAGATCAGCCGACGGGAACCATGCGTTAAGACTCGGAGGTCTTCTGCAAATGGACGATCGTCAATACGTCGGCCAAGAAAACGATGCCAACAACCAGTTTCTGATTCGGCGAGCACGTCCCTATGCCTCGGGCACTGTTTGGAAATATATCGATTTTCGCTTTGTGCCGGATTTCGGAACCCTGGACGCCCAAAACACCCGCAATACTGCCATCATTGTCGATGCATGGATAAATATTAATGTGCAGAAAGAATTTCAGATCCAGATGGGGAAATTCAAACCACCCGGCGGCCTAGAGATGCTTCAGTCCGCACAAAACACCATGTTCATCGAGCGTGGTCCCCTACAGCAGTTGCAGCCCAACCGGCAACTGGGATTCATGCCGAATGGATTACTTTTTGATGATACCCTGAACTGGGCCGTGGGAGTTTTTGCCTCCGCTCCCAACAATTACACCCAGACAATCGACACGGCGAATGGCTACGGGGTTGCGGCCCGACTTTTTGCCCGACCTTTTGTCAACGATGCGGACGAGTTGGCGGGACTCGGTTTCGGGGTGGCGGGAGCCTATTCCAATTTGGACGATTACTCCCCTGGAAGCACGGCGATCTCCAATGGCCTGAACACGTATGCCTCAGACCCAGGAGTTGTGTTCTTTAACTGGAATTCCAATACCCAGAGGAACGGAGCCCTATTTCGAATCATTCCACAGGCCTACTACTACTATGGACCTTGGGGAGTCATGGCAGAGTACATTGTGTCAGGCAACGCGACCCAGCAGCGCCAAATTCGCGACACGAGTTGGGCTCGGCAGATTGAAGTTTCCTATAACATCACCGGGGAGGACAACAGCTTTGACAGCTTGGTTCCAGCCAAGAACTTCGACTTCTTTCAAACGGATGATGAGGATGCCGTAGGTCTTTGGCAGATCGCTTTCCGGGCAGATCAACTTCAAATAGACAGCGACCTCTTTAACCAACCGAACCCCAGCAATACGTTTGCCGCTAACAGCCCCAATGGTAATAACGCCCGGGGATTTGACTCCTATACTTTGGGTCTGAACTGGTATTTAAATCCGAACGTCCGGCTCTACCTGAACGCAACCTATACCACATGGTACTACGCCAGCAAATTCAACAGCAGCAGTCCTAACGGAAGCGGAGTCGGCGTGCCGGCTCAGGGCACTTCCATCTCCAATAACGAATTGG
>RGYX01000268.1 GCA_010031845.1 Verrucomicrobiota bacterium | reverse complement strand
AATCCGGGCCCTCGGCTTGCCGCAGGTCGCTTCCGGTTTGAATCGAAACCGTGACGCCCCCGTCAATCTTGTGATAATACCATATCCCTTGAGACTTCCCAAGCCCTCCCTCCCGCTTTTTCTCTATTTTCTCTCCATCACCCAACCCTTTGCCGGGGAATGGGATCCCAAAATGGAACCCCCGTTGGGACTCGCCCTACCCCTCACGGCCACCAATAACCGTGTGGCCCTCTCCGAAGATATCCTCCTCGCCAAAAACAAAGTCCTTCCCGCCGGAACCGTCTTACGAACCATTTTTCGACCCGTCACCCAGGCCGAGGGAGAGAAAAAAACCAAAAGAGGCGTGGATGAAGACTCCTTCTCCCGGGAAATTCCAAAGGTCACCAAAGCCGAACTCATGACCGCGACAGAGCGCCAAGCCCTTCAGCGTGCCTACGAAACCGTTTGGTCGGATCCCATTGAGTTTCGCCGGGCTCTCGAAACCGATTATCCCAACCGCCTACGTTTTGTGCTCGAACCCCCGGCCGGAGTCACTCCCGCTCCCATCGAGATCCCCGACTTTCCGGACGGTCTTCTCGTCGCCGGAAAGCCCACCCCTTACGTCCTCTGCGTCCTTAAGGAGAGCCGCGGTGAAAAAGCCGGGTTTCGTGGCGGAGACATTCTCCTCCAAGTAGCGGGACAGCCGGCAGGCGAAACCGTGACCGCTTTCGACACGGCCTACTCCTCCGCCCGGAATGAGGCCGCCAAAAAACGCGACGTCCTCCGCGTAAAGGTCAAGCGATCATCCGGAGAGATCGAAACCTTGGCCATCCGAGTCCCCCCTGCGTGGAATTCCACCTTCGAGGAATGAAACTTAGGTAGGGCGCCCTCGATGAGGGCGCCTAGGCGCGATACATCGATCGCGCCCTACCAAGGGCTCAATTCGCCATCTGAAATTTAAATACGTGGAAGATGGATGCGCTCGACAGATCCCACCGCTCCTCGGCCCAGAAAAGTTTCCACACGACCCAAAAAGGGACCCGGCTCATCCGTCAGAAATATTCTCAACTCCCCTTTCTCGCTGATTTGAGACTCCACCCCCTTTAACAATTCAGCGCAAGCCTCGGAAGAATCCACAAGCTTGACCCCAGATCCCAGAACCCGCTGCAGGACGTTCTTAAGCAACGGGTAATGGGTGCAAGCCAGCACACAAACCCCCACCTTCTCACGGATCAGCGGGGCAAGATATTCCTGGGCAACCTTCTCGGTCACCTCATGATCCAACCATCCCTCCTCCACCAAAGGGACAAATAGCGGTGTGGCACACGCTACTACCCGCAACCCTGGGCGCCCTGCCTGAAGCGCCGCCTGATAGGCCCCGCTGGAGATCGTGGCGGAAGTCCCGATGACCCCAACCGGACCAGCCCCCATCGCCGCCAAGGCTGCCTTGACCCCTGACTCGATCATTCCATGCAGGGGGACCCCTCCGGATTTTCCAATTCTTTCCACCGCGAGTGCCGAAGCGGTATTGCAAGCCGCCACGATGCGTTCCACACCCTTGCTTCGGAGAAAACCGATGATTTCCCTGCTGTAAGCCTCGACCGTCTCGGCCGATTTGTTCCCGTAAGGGACTCGCGCCGTATCGCCCACATAAAGAATGTCCCGTTTTG
>RGYX01000267.1 GCA_010031845.1 Verrucomicrobiota bacterium | reverse complement strand
GGGCAGATTGTGATGGAGGGATTTCTGCACTTGCGGATGTCCCCCTGGATCTCCCGGAGTCTGACCCGGGTGTTGGCCTTGATTCCGGCGGTGATCGCGATTCTTTGGAAGGGGGACAAGGGTACATACGATCTGTTGATCCTGAGTCAGGTGGTCTTGAGCTTGCAGCTTCCCTTTGCCGTGATTCCGTTAATTGCTTTCACGGGGAGCAAGAAGATCATGGGCGATTTGGCGATTGGACCAAAGATCAAGGGGTTGGCCTGGGCGGTGGCCGCCCTGCTGGTTTCCTTAAACAGTTGGTTGTTGTGGGAACTCGTTCATGCCGGGGGCAGAAAGTGAAAAAAGAGGGGAAACTGTACGGAAAAATTCTGGTCCCTCTTGAGGGCACCGGTCATGACGCCAGCATCCTCAAGCATGTTCAAAAACTGGCCAAGATGCACGGAAGCGAACTGATTCTCATCCACATTGCGGACGGTTGGTCAGCGCGTTTTTACGGCGAGGACAGCGACTCGAAGGAAGTGCGGGAAGACCGGGAGTATCTAAGGAAGTGCGCCCAAAAGATGGAGCAGGAGGGGGTTCCGACCACCTGGCGACTGGGATTTGGTCGACCCGGTCCGGAGCTCATCCGGGCGGTAGAAGAGACCGGTTGTGACCTGGTGGCCATGACCACCCACGGGCATCGATGGATGGAGGATGTGCTTTTTGGTAGCGCCTCCAGCGAGGTGAGGCATGCCGTGGATATCCCGGTTTTGCTCCTGCGCACCGAACACAACAGACGTTGAAGTTTCTGTTGATCGGTGTGGATCTCGCCTGGGGGGAGAAAAAGCACGACGGGGTTTGTTTTTTGGAATGGAATGGGAGGGTCGGATCCGTCCTGGGCTACGGCTACCCCCAAGGCGACCATGAGCTTATGAAGCTGATACGGGAACGAGGACAAGGGTTCCGCTCGGTCTTCGTGACGGTGGATGCGCCGATCGTCTGTCCCAATCAAACAGGAACCCGACCAGTGGATCGGTTGACGCATCGTTTGTTTCACCGCGAACACGCGGCGTGTCATCCGGCGAATTCAACCAAGTGCCCACGACCCCCGCGACTGGCCCGGTTGATGCGGAAAGCTGGATTTCAGGTCGGATGGGTGCCTCAAAAGGGTAGAAAAACCGTGGCCGAGGTTTACCCGCATCCGGCCATGGTGCGGATGTTTGGTCTGTCCCGGATCGTAAAGTATAAAAAAGGCAGGGTGGCAGAGCGAAGGAGGGAGTTCCGCAGGCTTCAGGATCTGCTCTGCAGATGTCTGAAGAAAAAGTTTCCTTGGCTTGCGATTGGTGTGCAGACCAAGTCCCTGCTGACGCAAAAGTGGTCGAAAGCGGTGGAGGATCAGACCGACGCACTATTCTGCGCCCTGATCGGCTTATGGCATTGGAGGCATCAGGGGCGAAAAAGCGAAGTGATCGGGGACCTGAAAACAGGATTCATTCTGCTGCCAGAGAAGAACCGGAAAGAAGATAGGAGTTAGCAGATCGGAGATAAGGTAGGGATCTCCGAACTCGGATTCGGGACGGTGGAATCCTGGGCAAGGTGAACTAAGGAATCTCAGTCGCCATGCAGATATCACGCCAACCGGGAAAATTCCAGGCGTTGGGAAAATCACGGCACTGCTGGGGTTTGACGGATTGGACCTT
>RGYX01000266.1 GCA_010031845.1 Verrucomicrobiota bacterium | reverse complement strand
CCTTTGGCCTCCGGGGTTACCGATGCCCAGGTAGTTGCCGTGGATCGCAAACAACAGGCTTTGGTCCTGAATCTCGGGCGGGCCCAAGGGGCACGGGAAGGCATGCCTTTCCGGATCCTGCGGGGTGATCAAGTAGTGGGGAGTTGCCGTTTGATCGAGGTCCGGGAACTCGTCTCTGCCGGCATGACGGAACAGCTTAACCAGGGTACTGAACTCAAAGTGGGGGATCGCGCTGCGATTTTAGCTGAAAAATGAGCAACGAATTAAAAACTTCCCGGGCCGAAATGAAGTACGCCCGCATGTCCGCCTTTAAAATCCGCGACATCGCTCGTGCGCTCCGGGGCCTGGCGGCACCTGAGGCCGATGCCCGTCTGCGGTTCGCTCCGCAGAAGTCAGCCCGTCTCCTCATCCAAACCCTTCGTTCCGCTGTCGCCAACGCGGAAAACAACCACTCCATTCCTGCGGAAAAACTCGTGGTGCACGAAGTGATGGTGGGGGAGGGTCCGACCTTTCATCGTTTTCAGCCGAAAGCGAGAGGAAGCGCCGGGCCCATCCGGAAGCGGACCAGCCACATACGCATCACCCTGCGGGAGGCTGCCCCGTCCGTGGAGAAGCCAGCGGCCAAAACCAAGAAGTCAGCCAAAGCGAAGGCTGAAGGGAAGGAATAAGACAAGTTATGGGACAAAAGACACATCCAATCGGCTTCCGGCTCCCGGTTACGCGTAACTGGCGCTCCGTATGGTACGCGGACAAAAAGAATTTCCCGGTTTTTCTGCACGAGGATTACCAGATCCGTCACTTCATCAAGAAGCGTCTGGAGAGTGCCGCGATCTCCAAAATTGTGATCGAGCGCGCCTCCAACCGGGTGCGGGTGACCCTGCATACCGCCCGCCCAGGGTTGGTCATTGGACGGAAAGCAAGCGAGTTGGACAAGCTCCGCGACGAAACCCAGCAGTTGACCCCGAATCGCGAGGTTTTGATCGACGTCAAAGAAATCAAGAACCCCGAGCTTGATGCGCAGTTGGTGGCCGAAAACATTGCCCTTCAGTTGGAACGCCGTGTGTCTTTTCGCCGGGCGGTGAAAAAGGCGATGCAGACCACCCTCGATTTCGGTGCGGCGGGCGTAAAGATCCGGGTGGGTGGCCGATTGGGTGGTGGGGAGATCGCCCGCACGGAACAGTATCACGAGGGTAAGGTTCCCCTGCACACGCTGCGGGCAAATATCGATTACGGATTTGCTGAAGCCTTGACGGTGGCAGGCAAAATCGGTGTGAAAGTTTGGATCTGTCAACCGGAGGAGAAGGCCTAAACGGCCCGTCCTGTTATGCCCTTAGTTCCCAAGAGAGTTAAGTTTCGTAAGACACAGCGTGGGAGCCGGAAAGGCTTTGCCACTCGTTGCATCACCCTGGCCTTTGGATCCTTCGGTCTGCAGGCCCTGGAGCGATGCTGGTTGACCAATATTCAGATCGAAGCCGCGCGGGTGGCCCTGACCCGCAACATGAAGCGGAAGGGAAAGCTCTGGATTCGGGTGTTTCCGGACAAGTCCGTGACCGCACGTCCACCGGAAACCCGGATGGGTAAGGGAAAAGGACAGCCAGAATTTTGGGTGGCAGTTATCAAGCCGGGCACTATCCTTTTCGAGCTCGACGGCTTGGCCGAAATCGATGCGAAAGAGTGTTT
>RGYX01000265.1 GCA_010031845.1 Verrucomicrobiota bacterium | reverse complement strand
TGGGTGGGGCACCGGTGCGGGAGCGAGCCTTGAGGATTCTTTTGAGATCAACCGGGGTGAGACGTCCTTGACCCACCTTAGCAAGGGTGCCGACGAGGTTGCGGACCATACGATAGAGGAATCCATCCCCATCAAAGGTGAGTTCCAGAATTCCATTTTTCTTTCTAAGCATGCGAATGGAGCGGATCCGTCGAATGGTGGATTTTCGTTCATAGCCTGGGTTCGAGGTAAAGGAGGCGAAATCCCGCTTTCCCGTGAAATGTTTGGCGGCTTTTCGCATGGCCGAAAGATTGAGGGGGCGGGGGAGATGCCAGGCTCTTCCGATTTCAAGGGGGTGGAGGGGCTCGGTATTGGCGATGCGATACAGGTAGGTTTTACCTTTGGCCGAGAAGCGGGCGTGGAATCCGGGTTTTTCGCGTCGAACGGAAAGGACTCGAACGCCGGCAGGGAGATGAAAATTTAGCGCTTTGACCAAAGTGGCCGGGGCATGGGTGGGGGGAAGTTCACAGGAGGCTACTTGGCCGAGGGCGTGGACGCCACGATCCGTTCGTCCGGACCCTGCGACGGGGACGGGGTGCCCGTAGATTTTTTGCAGGGCTTGTTCGAGAGCAAGTTGGACGGTGGGCTCGGGGTCCTGTCGTTGCCATCCAAAAAAGTCCTCACCCCGGTAGGCAAGAAGGAGACGGTGCGGGACCGTCTTCATGGAAAGATCAATGGTGGCCGTCTTCGAGCCAAAGATTATCGAAGTAGTAGGTGAAACCGGCAAAGCCACCGTAGGCATTCACCCCTTCGTTGCGGGCAGAGGTGTTGGCATTGGAAATATGTTGAAAAGCCCCTTCCAGGTTGAAGGAGAAGTTGTCGTCGATGAGGAACTTGAGTCCTCCGGCGAACTGCGGGGTGAACTCCCAGTTGCCGCCGATAGCCTCCTGATTGGACCAATTTCGGGCATTGGTGTAGATGATGCCGGCCCCGCCCTGAATATAGGGAACGACGATCCAGTTGGGTTGAACAAAGTTGTATCGGATGAGGCCGGTCACCCCGACCATGTACGTGCCAAAGGATTCCCAGACATAAGAACCGGTGGTTTCGAAGAGGGCTTCAAAATTCCCGCGGAAAGGGGTGTCGCGGAACGGGTTCTCCTTGTCGTCCGGGGAAACCAGCATCCATCCCAAGCGAACGTTGTTCTGTTGGTAATTATAGACGGGCTCATGCGGTCCCAGACCGCAGGGTGAAAACATGGCGCCCGTCATGAATTCCAAGGTGATTCGGTCTTCCTGAAAAAGCCGACTGGAAAGATCTTCCGGTTCCGATGCGTCCTTTGTTTTGGGTGAGGAAAGGTTCAGGTCGGAAACCGGAACGGCCATATCTCCATTCCCGGCGAAGGCGGAAAAAGTGAACAAAAGTGTGAATAAGCTCAGGCTTTTGGCCAAGAAACAGCTCTTCCCTTTGAAAATGCCTCCGAGGTGCATAGGGAGAATGTACTAGGGGCTTAGGCTCTTTCGGTCAAGGTATTGTTGAAGGATTAGGGAGGCTGATGAACTATCGATTTTTTTGCGCAACTCTTTCTGATTCAGCCCTATTTGGGATAGTTGTTTGGAAGCTTGAACGGTCGTGAGGCGCTCGTCTTGGGTTTCGATCGGGGTCCTTAGGCTTTCCTGAATTTGGGAAATGAAATTCCGGACTTTTTCTGCGGCAGGTCCATACGTGCC
>RGYX01000264.1 GCA_010031845.1 Verrucomicrobiota bacterium | reverse complement strand
TCGGCAGACTCCTGAGATGATCGCTTTCCTCGAAGGCACCCTGGACGAGGCTTGGCCCACACATGCCGTAATCAACTGCCACGGCCTGGGCTACGAAGTTCTCATCCCGGTCACCACCTACGACCGCCTCCCCGCACCGAAGGAAAAAGTCCGGCTTCTCACCCATCTGGTGGTTCGGGAGGATGACCACACGCTCTACGGCTTCTTCACCCCTGGAGAACGCGATCTCTTCCGCCTCCTGCTTCATCACGTCTCCGGAGTCGGCCCAAAAACCGCCCTTTCCATTCTCGCCAGCACCACCCCAGCCACCGTCCGCGATGCCGTGGCCACCGGAGACACCACCTCCCTGGCCAAACTCAAGGGCCTCGGCAAAAAGACGGCGGAGAGAATCGTCCTCGAACTTCGCGATAAACTTCCCGCGCTCGACGCCCTCGCCGGTGGCACTCCCTCGAAAGGCTCGCCCTCCCCACTGGCGGGGAATGCCCAAGATGCGCTCCTCGCCCTGCTCGCCCTTGGCTACAAATCGGCCGAAGCGCAAAAAGCCCTCGCCGGTCTTGACTCCTCCCTCCCCTCCGGCGACCTCGTCCGGGAAGCCTTGCGAAAGTTGGGATAGGGCATCCTCCCTACCCCTTCTTCTTTTTCAAAATCTCCGCCTTCACCTGATCCATCGCATTCCGGATTTCATGGATATGGATTGGTTTTCTGAAAATTTGGATTCCCCCGATCTCCTTCGCCAACTCCGGGTCCAAGGCCACCTCCGTCCCCTGATCTTCAAAGAGAATGACCGGAACCTTGATGCCAAGCTTTCGCAGGGATCGGGTGAAATCCAGTCGGGATATTTTTTCAACAGCCTCTTCTTCGGGAGTGGCATCACAAACCACCAGATCAATCTGATTGTTTTGAAAAATCGCCTGCATATTTTCAAGACGATCGGCGATCAGCACTTTCCACCCCCCTTGTAGGGCAATCTGTCCGATTAATTTTCCGAGCGACCCGTGATGATTAACAATTAAAATGACCACTCAGTAACGTAGGTTCCCGAAGCCACTTGCCGCAAGGATCCCAAACAGGATAACACGCCTTGATACACATTTTCCTCAAGTACAGATGATTGTCCCTTCTTAATCTTAATCTTAATCTTAAACTTAATCTTAATCGTTACTTCTCTCGTAAGATTTCCCCTCTTCTCCACTCTCCTCTTTCGACTAACTTGGCTTCTTCTGTGAATCAGATCCTCAACCTCGCCGGCTATCGCTTCACTCCTCTGGATCAGCTGGAAAAATGGAAGGCCCAACTTCTCCCCCGTTGCCGTGAAATCCCTGCTCGCGCCGGAAGGGATCAATTTCTTTCTCGCCGGGACCCGCCCCCAGTTGGATCCCATCCTTGCCATCCTTCGCTCCATCCCCGGGATGGCCGATCTGGCCCCCAAGGAAAGTTTCAGCGCCACGCAACCGTTTCAACGGATGCTGGTGAAAGTCAAAAAGGAGATCGTCCCCTTCGGGGTCGAGGGAGTGGATCCCGCCCGCGAACCCTCCCCCAAGATCACCGCCCGGGAACTGAAAACCTGGCTGGATGAGAAACGGCCCGTCACCCTCCTCGACGTCCGCAACGACTACGAAGTCCGCCTCGGGACCTTTCAGCAAGCCCTCAACCCCAAGATCGACAACTTTCGCGACTTTCCGGCCGCCGTGCGAAAATTGGATCCTGCA
>RGYX01000263.1 GCA_010031845.1 Verrucomicrobiota bacterium | reverse complement strand
GTTCCGGGATTATCCGGGGGCGAGGAACGGGTTGCAGGTTTCCCACCGCCGCCCGGTGAAAAAAATCGGATGGGCAGTGGATGCGGATCTTGAGTCGATCCATAAGGCCGGAAAGGAGAGGGTCGACTTTCTGATCGTCCATCACGGTGTTTTTTGGGGAAATTCTTCCGTCGACCGGAAGATCCGGGCGCGGCGCATCCGGGAGGCAAAAAAGTGGGGTGTGGCGATCTACTCCTCCCACCTGCCGCTGGATGCGCATCTGGAGCTTGGTAACTCCACGGGCTTAGTTCGCGCCCTCGGTTTAACCCATTTCAGCCGGAGGCATTTTGGAAAAGCCATGGGGCGAGAAATCGGGTGGAAAGTGGAAGGCGGGAAGTGGAAAAGGAGTGAGTTGGCGCGAAAGTGCAAAAGATTAAATGGTGCGAAAGTGAAGCTGATTCCAGCGGGACCGGAGGTGTGCAGAAAAATAGGAATTGTGACGGGGGGGTTTGGGGATCTGGATCAGGTGGTGAAGGCGGGGCTGGACACGTTGGTGACGGGTGAGGCGGACTATCCAACGGAGGTGAAAGCCAAGGAACTTGGGATCAATCTGATCTTGGGCGGACACCGGGAGACGGAGGTTTTTGGAGTACAAAAGCTAGCTGAAGTAATTCGGGGAAGCTTGAGTTTGAGGCCAATCCTCTGAGGTAAATCGTTCTCCTTGGGAACAGGATAGGCAATGTGGTTGAGGAGCACCGCTTGGAGAGAGTCAGGATTATCACCGAAAACCACCACCCAATAATTTCCGTCCCCCTCCGGCGAGGCGGCCAGCAGGGTCTTTTTTCCGCTTTCCAACAAAATGCGACCACCTCCCGCATCAGAGGTCGTAGGCTGTCCAAGTTTTAGATCCACCATTTTGGCATTTACCGAAAGACGCGCCTGGGAGAGGGGACCGGCCAGGAGGATGTGCCAATTCTTCCCTTGGGGGGGGTGATCCGGAAGGATGGGGGGAGGGGAGAAAAGGGCGATTTTCTTTTTTCCCTTATTGGGGCCGTCCATGATCTCTTCCCCGGGATAAAAAACCATTGCAACATTCGACTTCGCAGGAAAAACAATTTCCTCCTTGGTCGTGGCGAAGCCCTCACAACTCAGTTCCACCGCCTTCTTACCAAACGGGAAAAGCACCGCTCCGGTGCTTTGACCGGGAGTAAAACCAGGGGGCCAGATGTCCTCTGATCCAAATTTGACATGGAGATTTGCCGGTCCCGGCAGGGCGTTGACCAAGGTCACGGAGCATTTTCCCGTTTCCTGGAGATTGGGTGTTTGGGCCGGAAGATTTCCGATCAACAGAAAAAAAAGAATGATCCTCATGGGGGAGAATTTCATGGATGATGCATGATGGTTGAAAAAACGGTTACCGTCCATCCCGTTGGAAGGTAAATCGCGGGATGAATTCGCTGCATGCTCTGCTTGCGGATTCCGAGGTGGAATAAAAAGCTTCAATATGTGCATTACTTTCATGCGGTCCAGCGGGCGGGTGTTTGGCCTGCTCGATGAGAGGCGCCGAATATCCTGGCATCAGCGGGAAGATTCAGGAGTTGAGACTTCATGGGGGGGGCTCGTTAATATAAATACTCGCCGGCCTGTTTCGTGGAAAGCTGTCCAGACGAATTATAGTCACAATAGATATGAAAAAGCCGGCGCTCGATGGTGGAAGTCGGCTGGCCTTTG
>RGYX01000262.1 GCA_010031845.1 Verrucomicrobiota bacterium | reverse complement strand
AGGCCGTGGCCAACTCCTGAATCCGGCCGCTTTTTTTCCTTACCTCAATGCGATTGCCGTTGAGAATCGCCAATCCGGCGGAATCGTACCCCCGGTATTCCAGACGGCTGAGGGCATCCAGCAAGATCGGCTGGGCGTCCCGAGGGCCGACATAAGCGACAATTCCACACATCGTAAACTTGTTCTAGCCAGAGGCTTGGATAGGGTCAATGTATGAGCCTCTCTAGTGGTGTTGGTCCGGATCAGGTTTTGAGTGTGATTCTGGGAGGGGGAGAAGGAAACCGCCTTTTTCCCCTGACCAAGGAGAGGGCTAAGCCTGCCGTTCCCATTGCCGGTAAATACCGGTTGGTGGACATTCCGATCAGTCTCAGCCTGAACTCGGGAATCAAACGGGTCTTTTTGCTGACCCAGTATCTTAGCTCCTCGCTTCATCGGCATGTGCAACAGAGTTATCGTTTCGATGATTTTATCCCGAGAGGATTTATTGAAATTGTCGCTGCTCAAAAAACCCGCGAAGGAATGGACTGGTACCAAGGCACCGCGGATGCCGTCCGACAGGGGTTGATCCACTTTGATAATCATCCCCATGAGCACGTGTTGATCCTGTCTGGGGACCAACTCTACCGCATGGATTTCCGTAAAATGCTCGAACAACACATCACATCTGGGTCGGACATCACGGTGGCCGCTTTGCCCGTAGACCCGGAGAGCGCCCCCCGGCTTGGGCTTTTGAGGGTGGATGGACAGCAGCGAATTACGGAGTTCGTGGAAAAACCCAAGGACCCGAAAATTCTATCGGGGTTAAAAGGTGGGGAGGGGATGCCAGCCGGTCGTCCTTATTTGGCCTCCATGGGAATTTACATTTTTCGCAGGAAAAGTCTCCGGGAATGCCTCAGCGCGACCCAAGGCCAGGATTTTGGGAGGGATGTTTTGCCGGCGGCAATCCGAACCGGAAAGGTGTCCGCCTACGTGTACGACGGCTACTGGGAGGACATTGGGACCATCGGGGCTTTTTATCGGGCTAATTTGGATCTCCTAGCACCATCCCCGAAGTTTGATTTCGGGCTCAGCTCGGCTCCGATCTACACCCGGGCCCGTTTTCTCCCTGGTTCCGTGGTGGAAAATAGCCAGGTGATCCGGGCGATTGTATCAGATGGATGCATGATTCTGCGGAGCGTGCTGGATGATGCGGTGGTGGGAATCCGTCAACGCATCGGTTCAGATTGCAAGATTCGGAGATCGATTCTGATGGGGGCGGATTATTTTGAGACCCCGGCCCAACGACAGGAAAATGCCCGCAACAACCTTCCCGATATCGGGATCGGGGGTGGAAGTGTGATTGAGGATGCCATCATTGATAAAAACGTCAGAATTGGTCGCCGGGTGACGATTCGGTCATCGGGAAAGCCGTCAGAAATGGATGGTCCGAACTTTTACGTCCGGGACGGCATTGTCATCATCCCCAAGGGCGCGGTGGTCCCGGATGGATCGGTCATTTAAGCGAAAATCCGTTTGCCTGAAAAAGAGGAACGAACGATAATTTCACCACATCAGCGGGCGTGATGTAATGGTAGCCTGCGAGCTTCCCAAGCTTGATGCGAGGGTTCGATTCCCTCCGCCCGCACTCATGAACATTGGCGGACTGTTTGGATCCCCAAGGCATTCGGACCTCAATCTGATTTCTGATTCTCGCAGGGGCGAGGGTGTTTA
>RGYX01000261.1 GCA_010031845.1 Verrucomicrobiota bacterium | reverse complement strand
CCGTTATCCGTGACCACCACGGCGAAGGGGCGCAAAGTCTGTCGCTCCAAGGATTGGAGCAGGCGCAAAAGAAGATCGGGGCGAAATCGGGTGGCGACGAGGGCAATGACGAAAGGCTGAGGGGGCACAGCCCAAGAATGGCGGGTTTGGGATGAAGATGAAGATTAAGATTAAGTGAAATCGAGAAGTGTAAATGGGTCAAGGAGGGGACGGTTTACGACTCGGAATTAGGGTTGTCGCCTTAGGATTGAGGAAGCGAATGAAAAAAGGCAGATTGGGAGGGTGAGCGGGAAACCCATCAAGGTTGCGCTGGATGCCACAGCGATTGGGCGTGGAAAAACGGGCAACGAGACCTATCTGACCGGCTTGTTGGAGGGGTGGAACGAAGCCAAACCAGAGGGGGTGGAACTGTGCCCGATATTTGGTGCACAAGGTGCGATCGATTGGCCGCGGCGGAACGCGGCCCTACAAAATGGTCGAGCCGGGTTTTTCCGGAGGCACTTGGTCGACTTGCCGAAAGCATGCAGCGGGTTGAAGGCGGATCTCTATCACGGGGTGTACTGGATGCGGCCATGGGAGAAGGGGGCGTATGTGCTCACCGTGCATGACATTTCCTTTGAGGTGCATCCCGAGTGGTTTCGCCCGGGAGAGGCCTGGTTTTACCGGACGCTGGTCCGACGGGCGGCGGAAAGGGCCCGCAAAGTCATCACGGTGTCTGAATTCTGCCGCAATGAGATCATGGAAAGGTGGGGGATTCCGGCCGACCGGGTGGAAACCACCCACGAGGCGGCGCGAAAAATGTTTCGGCCCGGCAAAAAAAGAAAAGCGGGGCCTCCCTCCCTCCTCTTTGTCAGCGCCATTCATCCGCGGAAAAATCTGCGTCGACTGATCCGGGTGTGGCGCCGGTTGCGGGAGGGACGGTTTCCGGATTTGGAGCTGAAGGTGGTTGGGCCGGCCGGTTGGTCGGCGGGGGGCGATTTGCGAGCCCTACGGGAGGCCGAAGCCGGCGGCGGGGCGAAGTGGGCGGGCCCACATACGGATGAGCAATTAAGGCAGGCTTACCAGGAGGCGACCCTGTTGGTTTATCCCTCCCTGTATGAGGGTTTTGGCCTTCCGCCGTTGGAGGCCATGGCCAGTGGGTGTCCCGTAGTTAGCTCCAACGCGGGGTCGTTGCCGGAGGTTTGCGGGGAGGCTGCGGAATATTTCAACCCCACCTCGGAGGAGGAAATGGCGGCCAAAATTGCGCTGATTCTGGAGAGTCCCGCCCGGCAGGAGGAACTGCGGGTTGGGGGGGCTGAAAGGGCGGGGACATTTTCTTGGGAGAAAATGGCGGAAGAAACGGCTGATATCTATCGGCGGGCGATGGAGTAGGTTTAAGGCCTGTGATTGCGGGGGACGCCCATCGGTCATAAATTCAGTTCATGCCCGCCGAGCCTGGAAAAGACACCGTGACAGAAACCAATCCACAGTGGCTTTCCCGGGGATTGTGGATGGAGGGAGTGGCGGCCTTGGTGGTGTTGATCGGTCTTTACGGGTGGATTCCCTACAACTTTGGATTCGAAAGCAAGGCCCGTCCGGTGTTGGAGATGCTGTATCGTTTTTGGACCGACCCCTCCACCACGGATTGGCATCATGGAATGATTGTTCCCCTCATCTCGCTGGGGTTGGTCATTCATCGCTGGAAAGACCTTCAGAAAGTGCCCATCCAACC
>RGYX01000027.1 GCA_010031845.1 Verrucomicrobiota bacterium | reverse complement strand
GGCGCCCAGATCGGCACCGTGGCGGACACGCCCAGCTATCATGTGGGGCAAAACTTTGTCGAGCTGATCCTGAGAATTGATGCCGGCACCGAGCTTCCCACGGGATCGAAGT
The DNA here is from genome assembly GCA_010031845.1 of Verrucomicrobiota bacterium. GTDB lineage: Bacteria > Verrucomicrobiota > Verrucomicrobiia > Methylacidiphilales > Verrucolacustridaceae > Verrucolacustris. Next base: position 9,239 of record RGYX01000027.1, on the reverse strand, counting down.
TTCGCATCGACCAATACGGCATGCTGGGGGATCGATTCGTGCGAGTGGTTCCGCCCGAGAAGCCGGACGGTACTTTCTTGGCCACCGGGGCCAGGGTCAAAGGGGAGCAGGAGGCGGGGTTGAACGCGGTGATGGCTTCGGCGGGCCCGGCTTTGGATGAGATCCGTTCCGCGGCCAAACGAGTCGATGAGTTTGCTAAATCCGCGACCGGACTCCTCAACGAAGCGCAGCAGGGCAAGGGGCCGCTATACACCCTGATGAAGGACGAAAAGATGGCCCGGGACATGAAAAACCTGATGGCGAACCTCAGAAAGCACGGGGTGCTCTTCTACAGTGACGACTCCAACAAGGGGGAGGATGCGGAAGTCTCCAAAAAATCGGACAAAAAATCCGCCCCCAGCGACCGTTCGCGGCCGTGAAGCGGGACGCCGGGGCCATCCTCTTGGCCGCCGGACAGGGGCGGCGCTTGGGGCACGATAAGTCGATCACCGAAATCGCGGGTCGTCCTGTTTTTGCCCATCCGATGGAAGCTTTGCTTTCCTCGGCTGGGATTGGAACCGTGGTTTTGACGGTCCGGAGCGATGTGAGGGAGGATGCCCGTTGTTGGGTGGATAAACATTTTCCGAACGACAGGGAGCGGGTGAAGGTGATCAAAGGGGGGAAGGAAAGGCAGGATTCGGTTTGGGAGGGGCTGGAGGCCTTGGGAGAGGAAGTGGAATGGGCAGTGGTGCATGATGCGGCCCGGGTTTTGTTGACGAAACAGCTGGTGGAAAGGGTTTTGTCCGAGGCCCGCCGGCATGAAGCGGCAGCCGCCGCCAGCAAGATGTCGGACACCGTCCGGGCCACGAATCCCGCAGGGCAAATTCTCCGCTGGGTCGACCGGGAGGGGTTGTGGCGGATGGAGACGCCACAGGTGGTTCGTAAAACCCTGTTACAGGCCGGGCTCAAGAAAGCCCGAAAGGATCAGGTGGTTGTTACGGATTGTCTGGCGGCCGCCGAGTTGGCGGGAGTCAAAGGCGTGTTGGTGGAATCAGGCGAGCCCAATTTAAAAATCACGGTTTCCGGGGACTGGGTTTTGTCGGAGGCCTGGCTCCGGTTGCGAAAATAGTTCACTAGCGCTGACGGGATTCGAACCCGTGTATGGTCCTTGAAAGGGACCTGTCCTAGGCCTCTAGACGACAGCGCCAAAGGAATCCAAGACAGTACCCAACTCGGCGTATCGGCCAAGGCAAAGCTTAGGGTGGTCCTGATTATCCATCTATATATCATGATAAGTTGATATATAATTCGACAAAAGTGGCGGTCCTGGCTAGGGTGCGAGGATGGAACCGAAGGAAAGAGTCCTCATTCGCCGACGCCAGTTGGAGAAAGCCCTGGCGAAGCGAATCGTGTTGATGGACGGGGCAATGGGAACGATGGTTCAACGTCATAAGCTGTCGGAAAAAGATTTCCGCGGAGAACGTTTTGCCGCCCACGGAAAGGATCTGAAGGGAAATAACGACGTTTTGGTGATCACCCGGCCTGATGTGATTGGCCAGATTCACCGGGAATATTTGGAGGCGGGGGCGGGAATCATTGAAACCAACACGTTTAACGCCACCTCCATCTCCCAAGCCGATTACGGTCTGGAAAATGCGGTGGGGGAGATCAATTTGGCGGCGGCCCGTTTAGCCAGAAAGGTGACGGATGAGTTTTTGGCGGCTCATCCTGGAAAAGAGGCTTGGGTGGCCGGAGCCGTGGGGCCGACCAACCGAACGGCCTCCATGTCCCCGGATGTGAATCGTCCGGAATACCGCGCGGTGACCTTTCGCCAACTTTCGGAGTCCTATGCAGAGCAGGTCCGGGCTTTGATCAAGGGAGGTGTGGATGTTCTTTTGCCGGAGACGACTTTTGACACCTTGAACCTCAAGGCGGCCCTTTGGGCGATGGAGGAGGTTTTCGACGAGATCGGATTTCGTCTTCCGGTGATGATCTCTGTCACGATTACGGATGCTTCCGGTAGAACCCTGTCCGGGCAGACCACCGAAGCCTTCTGGCACTCCATCCGTCATGCCCGGCCCTTCAGCGTGGGCATCAACTGCGCCCTTGGACCCAAAGAGATGAGGCCTTACATGGCGGCTTTGTCGAAAGTGGCGGACTGTTTCGTGAGTTGTTATCCGAACGCCGGCTTGCCGAACGCCTTCGGGGGGTACGATGAAACCCCGGAGCAGATGGGCGAGGTGTTGGGGGAATTCGCCCGAGCAGGATTTCTGAACATGGTGGGTGGATGCTGCGGCACCACACCCGACCATATTGCCGCCATCGGAAAAGCGGTTGCGGGGGTGGCACCCAGGGTCGCCCATCCTCCCGCTCCCTCCACGACCCTTGCCGGGCTGGAACCTTACACGATCGGAACGGGGGGATCCTTCACCTCGATTGGGGAACGAACCAACGTGACGGGTTCCCCCAAGTTTGCCGGTTTGATCCGGGAAGGGAAATTTGACGAGGCAGTGGCGGTGGCTCGTCAGCAGGTCGAGGCCGGGGCCAATATGATCGATATCAATTTTGACGAGGCCCTCCTCGACGGGGAGGCCAGCATGACGCGCTTCCTGAATTTGGTGGGGAGCGAACCGGAGATTTCCCGTGTCCCCTTGGTCTTGGACAGTTCCAAGTGGTCCGTTCTGGAGGCGGGCTTGCAATGTGTCCAAGGAAAGCCGGTGGTCAACTCGATTAGCCTCAAAGAGGGCGAAAAAGTGTTTTTGGAGCAGGCCCGCAAAGCCCGAAAATACGGGGCGGCAGTGATTGTCATGGCTTTCGACGAGGCGGGGCAGGCCGCGGACAAAAAAAGAAAGGTGGAAATTTGCCGGCGGGCCTATGGGTTGTTAACCGAGAAGGCCGGTTTTGCCCCGGAGGATATCATTTTTGACGTCAACGTGCTGACCGTGGCCACAGGGATCGAAGAACACAACAACTACGCCGTGGAATTCATCGAAGCGGTTCGGGAAATCAAGCAGACCCTGCCGGGATGCAAGACCAGCGGGGGGATCAGCAACATATCCTTCTCCTTCCGGGGAAATAACCCGGTCCGGGAAGCCATGCATTCGTGTTTCCTCTATCACGCGATTCAGGCGGGCTTGGACATGGCCATCGTGAACGCAGGGCAGTTGGCCGTGTACGAGGAGATTCCGGGCGAACTGAAGGCCAGGGTGGAAGATGTCTTGCTCAATCGGCGTCCGGATGCCACTGAGCGGATGTTGGAATTTGCCGAGACGGTCAAGGCCGGTGGGAAGGCGGTCGTCAAGGATGAGGCCTGGAGAAAAGGTCCGGTGGAAGAACGTCTGCTGCATGCCTTGCTCAAGGGAATCACCGATCACATTGATCAGGACACCGAGGAGGCACGTTTGCAATACGGCCGTCCCCTGGAGGTGATCGAGGGCCCCCTGATGGGAGGGATGCGCAAAGTGGGGGATCTTTTCGGGGAGGGAAAAATGTTTTTGCCCCAGGTGGTGAAGAGTGCCCGGGTGATGAAAAAGGCGGTGGCGTATCTGACGCCTTTCATGGAGAAGGAAAAGGCGGCCGCGGGAAAGAGCACGCAGGCGGGCAAGATCCTGATGGCCACGGTCAAGGGGGACGTGCATGACATCGGGAAAAATATCGTGGGGGTGGTCCTCGCCTGTAACGGGTATGAAGTGGTGGACTTGGGGGTCATGGTGCCTTGCGAAAAAATCTTGGCGGAGGCCAAAACCCACGGGGTCGATGTGATTGGGTTGAGCGGTTTGATCACCCCCTCGTTGGATGAGATGGTGACGGTGGCATCCGAGATGGAGCGGGAGGGCCTGAATGTTCCCTTGCTGATCGGAGGAGCTACCACCAGCGCGGCCCACACGGCGGTCAAGATCGCCCCGGTCTATACAGGGCCGGTGGTGCACGTGATCGATGCGTCCCGGGTGGTGGGGGTCGCTCAGCAGTTACTATCCGAGGAAAAGAGGGCCGCCTATCTGGGGCAGATTCGGCAGGAGCAAGACAAGCAGCGAAGGGATTTTGCGGATCGTCAATCCGGGCAGAAGCTCCTTTCCCTGGGGGAGTCGCGAAAAAATGCCGCTCGCTTGGATTGGTCGACCGACCCGGACCGACCGGAGTTTCTGGGGATCAGGGTCTTTGATCATTTCCCCCTGAAGGATCTGGTGGAGTATATCGACTGGTCGCCGTTTTTTCATGCCTGGGAACTAAGGGGGCGATACCCGAAAATCCTGGATGATCCCGTGGTGGGCACGGAGGCACGGAAACTTTTTGCCGATGCCCAAGTTCTGCTCCAGAAAATACTCGGGGAAAAAAGAATCCGCGCCAGGGGGGTGATGGCCTTCTTTCCGGCCCAATCGCAAGGGGATGACATCCTGCTTTACGAGGATGAAAAAAGAAAAAAAATCAAAGCCCGGGTGCACGGGTTAAGGCAGCAGGCCTCCCGGACCGATGGCCAGCCCAACCGCTGCCTCGCGGATTTCATCGCTCCTCTCCATTCAGGGAAAAAAGATTATCTGGGGGCTTTTGCCGTAACCACCGGGCATGGGGTGGAGGAGTGGGCGCGGGAGCTGGAAAAGGAGCTGGATGACTACCAGGCGATTCTCCTCAAGGCATTGGCCGATCGGTTGGCCGAGGCTTTTGCGGAAAAAATGCACCAAATGGCCAGGCAGGCCTGGGGATTTGGGAGAAAAGAAAAGCTGACGGCGGAAGACCTCATCGCTGAGAAATACCGGGGAATCCGCCCTGCCGCTGGTTATCCTGCGTGCCCGGATCACACCGAAAAACGCGGGCTGATGGCCTTGTTGGAGGCCGAGAAAAATGTGGGAATACGACTTACAGAGAATTGTGCCATGACACCGGCCAGTTCGGTCAGCGGGTTATACTTCGGCCATCCCGAGGCTCGTTATTTTGCCGTGGGATCCATCCAGCGCGATCAGGTCGAGGATTATGCGCTTCGAAAAGGGATGACGGTGGCGGAAGTTGAAAAGTGGCTCAGACCCAATCTCGCCTATTGTGATTGTTCCCTGACCCATATCCTATTCCATTGACCGTTTTTTGGGTCGCTTTACCTTGAGGCTTATGAAGATTCGCATCGTTGGTTGCATTCTCTTGGGGTTGGCGATTCTTGTTCCAAAAGGGATCGCCCAAGGAAAAAAGGAGAAGGAAAATCTGGAGTTTGGGAAGCTGCAGGATCTGGAAATTTCCCTCACTACGGTGCCGGATTCTGTTGGAACAGGCGGCAAACCTGCGGTGATTTTGGCGGATAGCAAGGCCTCGCAGGATGGTCGTTGGCTGCGGATCGATGTCCCTTTCCAGACGAAAAAGAAAATCACTCCCGAGCTAAAATTCAAATTCTATTTGGAGGGATATGAGGTGGTGGAAGCGGAGGAAGGTGGGAAAAGCACTGAAAAATTCGTGATTTTGAGTGGGGAGGCCATTTATCGTGACGTTCCCAAGGGGGATAAACATTTCGCCGGAATATTCCTTCCCCCGGGTTCGGTGGTGCGGTTCAGCGGAACCAAACCAAATGGGGATATGGACTGGAGCGAGAAAAAACTCAACCTGCGGGTGGAGGCTTTGGAGGGAGGAGCACCCTGCGAAAGTTTTTTTGATCTCATGGCGGAAAAGGAAAAGGGACCAAGTGGTCGTGGGGGAAAAAAAGATCCTGCATGGCATAAAAGTCCCGAGGCGCAGGAGGTGGTCGGGGCTTTGTTGGTCGTTCAGGAAACCCCTTTTTGGCCCAAGGATTACAAGCGGTATCCGCAACCCAAAAAGCCTTAACCCGATCCCCCTCCGGATTGTTTTGGATATTGGAGCGAGTCAGATTCGCTTGGGGGAGGTGATCCCCGACCGGAAGGGAGCGCCCTTGTTGCGAAACTTAAGGGTAATGGAGTTAGGCATCGACCCCACCAAAAATACGGAATTTTTCCCCGCAGTTCTTCAGGCTTTGGACACTCTTTTCCGATCTTCCGGGATCAAATCTGGAGCTGCGAGTTTTTGTATCGGGGGACCATCGGTCTTTACCCGGGTCATCAAGGTTCCGCAGTCGGATCCCAATCTGGTCAAGCAGATGGTGGGATATGAGGCGCAGCAAGCCATTCCGGCGATTGATGAGGCCTGTTGGGATTTCCAGCTATTCCCCTCGGGTGGCGGTGCGGAGCTGGAAGCCATGATTCTTGCCATCAAAAAAGACTCCGTGGAAGAAATGATCGCGGCGTCAACCAGAGCGGGTCTTCAGGTGGAAGGGGTGGAGTTGGCTCCGGCGGCCATTATCAATGCGTTCCGCTACAACTACCCGGAAATTCAAACCTCCACCCTAATTCTTGAAGTGGGTGCGCGGTCGACCCATATCATCATGGTGGAGGGGACAAAAATCTTTTGCCGGATTGTTCCTCTGGGGGGAGCCAGCGTCACCCAAGCGATCGCCACAGATCTACAGGAGTCCTTTGCCGGAGCCGAGACCCTGAAGAAAGCGAAGGGTTTTGTTCATCCCGGGGGGTCGTATGAAGACCCGCCTGATGAAATTACCGCCCGGATCAGTAAATTATCCCGTGGAGTGATCACCCGCCTGCATACCGAAGTGGAGCGATCGATCACTTTTTACCGCAGTCAGCAGGGCGGGAGTCGCCCGGCGCAGGTTCTTTTGGCCGGAGGGGGTGCGGGACTTGGGTTGATCGACTTCTTTTTTAGGGAGAAACTGAAAATTCCCGTACAACATTTCCAGCCATTCCGCCGCCTGGCCGTGGAGGGGGGCATTCCGATGGAAGTGCAAAAAGGATTTCCAGGATGGGCTTGTTTCGTGGGTACCGCGATTCAAACCCTGCCGGACACCCCATGTCGCCTAAACATCATGGCGAATCTCAAAAACCAGTCGCTGGGGAAACAAAAAGAAAAGCCGGCCATGGTGGTGGCGGGTTTGGCTCTCGTGAGTTTGCTGCTGCTTCCGGGGATTCATGGGGTATGGCAGGCCCGCAAGGTTGAGAATCTTGTCTCCCCGCAGAAAGCCGAGGTGGAGGAGGCGGAAGGGGTTTTGGGGAAAATGCAGGCAGAGCAAAAAAAAGCCGAAGACAAGCTGGCCCGCCTAGAAACGGTCATAAAGCTTCAGCAGGAACAAAGGCGTTGGCCGGCCTTGTTGGAGGAACTGAGGCTTAAGATTCCTTCCGGCATGTGGATCAACCGGCTGGGTTTGGCTTCGGCTCCGGTTTCCGAGAGCGCGGGCGAACTCTCCCCAAAAGCCTCCGCGGCAAATCCGGTGAAAAAAATCCCCGTTTTGGAGATTTCAGGAATGTTTGAGACCAAGTCGGAGGAGGCTGACGCGCAGGTCGTCGAGCAGTTTCGCAAGGCCTTGGAGGCTGGAAATCTCCTTCAAAATGTGGTGATCGTGGAGCGGGAAACGCCGGAAAGATCCGGAGACGGAAAAACACAGCAGGTCGCCTTGAAATTCAGTCTCCGTGCGGATTGGCCGGAGAATGCAAAAACCCCGGGGAAAGAAAGGGAAGGGGGAAAATGAAGGGAAAGCTTGGTCGGGATCAAATATTCCTCTTCGGGGGTTCGGCGCTTCTGCTTGTCTTGGCAGGGGTTTTGGGTTGGTACGGGTTGGGTGAATTGGCGGCAGTGTTGGGTCACGCCCAAGAGTTGGTTGATCGAAAGGGAAGTGGAGATCTTGCGTTGGTTTTGAATCGTCCGGGAGGTGTCAGCGCCGCCAGAAAAGACACAGAGGAAATGCTGAAATTCAGCCAAGACCTCGCGAAAAAGGAGGAGGCGGTGATTGCGCCTTGGTATCGGGGATGGGAGGAGGCCTCCGGACAGGGGGCGGACTGGTCGAAAGATCCCGGCCAATGGAAAGACAAGCTGGTGAGAGACAATGATGAAGTGTTGAAGAAATGCGGTCAGGCGAAAGATGCGAGCACGGTCACTTTGGGAGAAAACTTTTATCTGGGTATGGAAGAGTTCAAGCAAAAGAGCCCCACCAACGAGCAGGTGCCGGGATTGGCCCGCCAGTTATCCGTCGCAAAAAAATTAGTGGATCTGCTGATCCTGGCGAAAAAGGTGCGGGAAGGATATGCCACCCCTTGCGTTTTGGTGGGGTTGGAAGTTCCCTCAGGCGTCGAGGGTCTCAATCCCGAGGGGGGGAGGTCGAATAAAGGGACGGAGGATAAAAACGCTGAGTACATCCGCGAACGGTATCGGATCAGAATATCCTGCTCCCCGGAAGTGCTGTACGAGTACGTGCAACTCCTGAGCCGGGACGAATGGTTATTTATCATAACCAATCTGGGTCTAGCCAATGAGAGAGAGACCTTTCCCAAGCGAGGAGAAATAGCCAAGCTTTTTCAGGTCGAGCCACCGGCGAATGCCCCGCCTCAAGACCGTGAGGTTCCACGAGGTGGCGAAAAGGATGCAGGAAAAGCCAAGCTTTTGCTGGTTCTTTCTGGCAAGGAAAGGGTGAACGTGAATCTGGATGTGGACTTTGTCGGATGGAAAAGGTTTGCCCCCGCCGAAAAAGCCCAAGGGGAGAAAAAATGAAAAAACCATCCCCATGGCTGATGGGAGGCGTGGGGCTGGCACTGGGTGCGGGCTTGGCAGGGGTCGTGATGGGTCTTGTGCTTCCCGGAGTGTGGACTCCGCCTGAAGTTGCCGCTTCCCCCGGGGTCACCCCTATCCAGACGTTGAGAAAAAGGATGGAAAGCCAGCAGGAAAAGGGAAGGGAGTCCCCGGGGAGTGAGAGGAACAAGTCGCCGGATAAAGATTCACATCGGGTGTTTGTTTCGCGCCCACTCATTTTTCTTCCCAAGAACCCTGAACCCGTACAACCGATCAATGATCAGCAGATCACGGATGACGGAATACAGATTGGGTGGAAAATGAAATATCAATTCGATCCGGAGGATCCCTCGGTTGCCGATGAAGATACCGACAGTGATGGCTTCACAAACAAGGAGGAGTTTGAAAAAGGCACAAATCCGCGGGATCCCTCCAGTAGTCCCGCGAAATGGGTGAAAGTCAAAATTCTGGCCGTTGAAACGAATTCACTCTCCCTAGGGCTTTCGGGTAAAAGTGCCGACCGTTACACCTTGCGTCTCCTGTTGGGAGGGAAAAAAAAGGATGTGGATGTGGTGGTGGGCGAGCAACTGTGGTTGGCCGCGACGCCCAAAGGTTTGGAGGTGCTTCGGAGTGAATCAGATTGGAAAAAGCTGAAGGATGCGGGGGGATGCCCGCATGCGATTCCTGTGGTGGTC
>RGYX01000260.1 GCA_010031845.1 Verrucomicrobiota bacterium | reverse complement strand
CAGTGGCCGAATATTTCCACCAACGAAATGGTTTCGCGTCCCGGATATTACGCCCTCCCGCAGCCGGGAATTCAGTCCACCGGAACCCTTGATCGCCTGCAAATCTTCCCCCATCGCAGCCGGAACATTTCCCGCTGGCCAATGACCAATGTGGGAACCGCCCAAGAGGCCCCCCAGCCGGGTTTTTCAGAGGCTCCGGACGCCTATCTTGCCTACATTGAAATTTCACAGGTTCCTCCAATCGTTTCCTGGGATGGTGGTGCGGGCACCAATTCGTACTCCTGGTCCACGGCGGAGAACTGGAGCGGAAACGCATTACCGGGATCCGGGGATGATGTTCTGATTGTGTTTGGTGGTGCCTACGTGACCAATGCCGTTGGGCCGGTGGGGGATGTGGTGGTGGGGAATGCCAGCGCGAACGGGGCACTCAATGTGTTGTCCGGCGGTTCCTTACGTGCCGCCTCGATCGTGATAGGTTCGTCGGGCAACAGCGCAGGCGGAACAGGATATCCAAATTATCTTCGCACGGCAGACGGAGGGGCGATCACAACCACAGGGGATTTTGTGGTCGGGGCGAAGGGGGCCAAAGTCGATGGCATCTGCTCCCAATCCGACATCACGGTGGGTGGCGACCTGAAAATCGGTTCAGGCTACCCGGATCCGGGCGGTTCGAGTTTATCGTTCGGCGGCGCTTCGGGCACAATTCGATCCGGAAGCCTGACCATTGGCGGTGGGGTGAAATTGATCATGGATTTCATCGGCGGCAATGAGATTCGATCCTTGGCCACCACCGGTGAGGTAACGCTGGAGGAGGGGTCCTCGATCAAGATTGTGGGGAATACGAACATCATTGCGGGAAGCAACTGCCGGCTGATCGATGGTGCCGCCGGGCGGTTGAGCGGGGATTTTACCCATGTCGAGTTCGAGGGTTTCCCTTCCACGGTGGCACCCAATTTGGTCTATAGCCTAGCGGATGGAGATGTCGGATTGTGGGTGGGCATGGCGGGTACTTTCGCCTCCTGGTTCGGTTCCCCGCCACCGACCGACAACCGCATCCTTCTCCAGTATGCGGTGGGCGGGGCTGCCCGTCCTTCCGCAACCCCGGAAGAGATGGTTACCGCCTCGGATGGGGGCAATCTTTCGGTCAGTGCTATTGTCCGGGTGAATGACGCGAAGTTGCGGGTGGTGGGTCAATCATCCACGAACTTGGACGGTCCTTGGCTAGATCTGAAGTCCTATGCAACCGGGGTATTGAGTCCGGATCAGAGCGGAGTTTCCATGGGTTGCCAGCGGCGGATCTTTTTCGTGCAGCAGGGCTCCGAATCCAGGCTCTTTCTGAGGCTTCTCGTCACTTTAAGTCAGTGAGGTTCTGGCGCCATGAATCCTTCGAATCGTTTTGTTTGGTCGGTCGAACCTTTTTGGGTCGATCTGACCGGGGTCGCCGGAAAAACAGAAAAACGAGGGTGGCTTCTTTTTTTTGAAGAGGTAAAGCAATCCATGGCCGTAAAAATATTCCAAATCTTATTTCTTTCGGTGGTCGCAAGCCTTCTTTCTTGTGAAATCCTGGCTGAATCGAACCGCCAAGCCCAAAGGGTGGATTACAAAGTGGGTTTTCTCGGGGTTCCTTGTCACCCGGAGGTGGCTTGGAATGCGGATAATCTTCAGCGAATGAAGGATCTGGGGTTCAATGTTTTGCAGCTGAATATCGCCTGGGGATATCGGCCCAACGATGAAGCCCTCAACCTGGAGGACGTGGTCGACCTGCCACCG
>RGYX01000259.1 GCA_010031845.1 Verrucomicrobiota bacterium | reverse complement strand
GTTCCCGGACTTGCCCTGTTTTATCCACGACTTATCCACATATGCATATGAGAGATGTTCTCATTCTGACGGGGGGGCAGGAGGAACATTATTATATCGCACGAACGTTGCGGGATTTGCTGGAGGAGGAAGCGGGTGGCGAGGTGCGGGTGGATGTGCGGGAGGTAGGTCAGGGCGGGGTAGCGGGGTGGTTGGGTTGGATTCAGGCGAAGTTGGGGAGGGGAAGCGCGAGAGGAGAGAAGTTGCAGAAATGGATTCGCCGGGCAGGGAAGACGACCTTGGGGAGTTCCGGTTGGCCCCAATTAAGACGGTTGGTCGCTTTGACTTTGGAAGAGACTCGGCCCGAGGTGGTGGTTTTTTTTGATCCGGCGGTAGGGTTAGCTCTGCAGGAAAGGGTTCAGGATAGGACCGAGGCTGGATTCCAGCGGGTAGGGGTTGTGCCGGAGGCGGAGGATCTACCCGGATGGGATGGTGTGCCGGCGGATCTTCTTTGGGTGGCGGACGAGGGCTCAGCCAAAGAGTTGAAGGAAAAAAATCCAAGGCTGGGTGAGGTGGTGGCCGGGGGATGGTGAGGAAAAGAAGGGGCCGAAAAAAAAGATTCTCTATCTGGTGAATTCCCGAAGAAAAAAGTCCATGAGAACGGTGGAGCGTTTATTGGAGATTCAGCAGGCGGAGTTGACTGTGGTGGTGGGCAAGGAAGAGGGGCTGAAACATGATCTTCGCAAGGCTTTCTCCGGGGAGAAAGAAAGGGTTCAGATCTTGGGATGGGTGAAGAATCTGGCGGGTCTGATCCAGCAGCATGACCTGGTGGTTACGAAGCCGGGAACGATCAGCGTGCGGGAGATCTTGGCCACGGGGCGGCCGGTGATTTTGGTGGAGGGTGGAAAAGGGGCTGACAAGCGGAAGGGAATGTGTCGGATGGTGATCCGGGTGGGTTGCGGAGCCCTTGCCGATTCGCCCAGGGAAATCGGCGCAAGGGTGAAGGCAGCTTGGCAGGGTGGAGGCGTGGGATTGAGGGAGTGGACCCGGCGGGCCCGACGGGAAGCGGAGCGCAGTCGAGGGGCAGCAGAAAAACTGGCGGAGAGGATACTAAAAATGACCCAGACCGCCCATTCGGTGGATCGCATTCCGGAGCTGCGTTTGGTGCCAAGGCAGGCCACCAACAGGAAAGGGCTTCTGATGGTGGATTTGCATGCCCATTCGCTTTTTTCCGACGGTCGGTTGACGTTGCGGGAGTTGGTGGATTTTTATGGAAGAAGGGGGTTCGATGCCATGGCGGTCACGGACCATCTGGTGGATCGCCGGCGTTTGCTGGGGCGCTTGGCCAATATGACCGGGTTGGTGCTGACTCTCGACGATCTGCCGGAATATTTCCGGGCTTTGGCTGAAGAGAGAAACCGTGCATGGACCAAGTATCGGATGATTCTGTTTCCGGGCTTGGAGTTCAATCATGATGGCCTCACGGCCAAAGGCTCAGCCCACTTGCTGGGTGTGGACCTGCAGGAACCGATTGATCCGGCTTTGTCCCTGAAAGAGATATGTCATCAGGTGAGGCAGCAGGGAGGGTTGACCATCGCGGCCCATCCGCATCACATGAGTTCGTCTTGGGGCAAAGATACCCTTTATCTGTGGAGCCGGCAGGATGAATTCCGGCCGTTGATCGATGCCTGGGAGATTGGGAATCGGGACGACCTGTTTAACCCGGTGGGATTGAAAAGGATGCCTTTCATTGCCGGAAGCGATTTTCACAAGCCAAAGCACTTAACGAGC
>RGYX01000258.1 GCA_010031845.1 Verrucomicrobiota bacterium | reverse complement strand
ATGAAGTGGCAGATCAACGCCCTCTCGAGCCTTGGTCTGCTAGCCAACTTTGTGGGCATGTTGACCGATTCGCGCAGTTTCCTTTCCTATCCCCGGCATGAGTATTTCCGTCGGTTGCTTTGCCAGATCCTCGGTGAGGAAGTGGAAAATGGAACCCTGCCCAAGGATTTGAAGTTGCTGGAGGGAATGGTCAGGGATATCTGCTACCGCAATGCCGAGGCCTATTTCGGCATGGAGGCCGTGAAGGGTTAACTTCTACCATCACGCCTCGTTCCCGGGCGCCATGCACAAAGACGCATGAATTCAGGGTGCTCGCTGAGCTGGGATTGGCTATGCTGACCTACGATGATAACGACCCCCCTGTTTGATCTTACCGGAGAGGTGGCGGTCGTTCTCGGGGGTACCGGCGGGTTGGGTGGGGCCATGGCGGAGGGCTTGGCCGCAGCCGGAGCCAAGGTGGCGATTTTGGGGCGCAATCAGGACAGGGGAACGGCCCGGGCCAAGGAAATTTCCAAATCAGGCCAAGCCATTTTCACTCCGGCGGATGCACTAGATGCTAAAAGCCTCGAACAGGCGGAGCAGAAAATCGAAAAAGAGCTAGGGCCGGTCACGATCCTGGTAAACGCGGCTGGAGGTAACCAGCCGGCGGCCGTGGTCACGCCGGAAAATCCGGTGACCAAGCTGGCTCTGTCGGCCTGGAAAGAAAACTTCGACCTTAATTTGGTGGGAGGGGCTCTTTTGCCCTGCCAAATCTTCGGGGTAGGCATGTTGAAGCGGAAAAAGGGAAGCATCATCAACATTGCCAGCGTCTCCGCTCACATTCCCCTGTCGAAGGTGGTGGCTTATTCCGCTGCCAAAGCGGCGGTGATCAGTCTCACCCAGTTCCTCGCCCGTGAATGGGCTCCCTACGGCATCCGGGTCAACACCATCACCCCGGGTTTCTTTCCCGCTGACCAGAACCGTAAGCTCCTCTTCAACGAGGACGGCACGCCGACCGAACGGGCCCAATCGATCATGGGTCACACCCCCATGGGCCGATTTGGCGAGCCGAATGAGCTGATCGGCGCGGCGGTCTTTTTGGCCAGTCCCAAGGCCAGTGGGTTTGTCACTGGGATCGATTTACGGGTCGATGGCGGCTTCCTTTCCCAAACGATCTGATGTCGGGAAAATCGCTCTCCGCCGCCGAGGTTAAAAACATCCTGCAGGCCGGCCTGCCTCGGATAGAATTTAAGAATCGCAAGGTCTTGCTGATTGTTCCCGACCACACCCGGACGGCCCCGGTTGGTCAGCTTTTCAAGGAGACGCATGCCTGGATCGCCCCCTTGGCCCAACAGGTTGATGTAATGGTGGCTCTTGGTACTCATCCGCCCATGAGCGATGAGGCGATCTGCAAGAGGCTCGATCTGACGGTGGAGGAGAAGAAGAAGTCTTATCCCAAGGTTCAGTTGCTCAACCACGCGTGGGATGATGACCGGGCACTGGTGGAGATTGGAAAAATTCCCTCCAGCGAAATCCGGGATCTGACGGGGGGCCTTTTCGAGATGGAGGTGAAGGTCCGGATCAACCGGGCGGCGTTGGAGTACGACGAGCTGGTCATCCTGGGGCCGACTTTCCCCCACGAGGTAGTTGGCTTCTCAGGGGGCAATAAGTATCTCTTTCCGGGCATCAGCGGTCCGGAAGTCCTGAACTTCTTCCACTGGTTGGGGGCGGTGGTGACAAATCCTGGAATCATTGGAAAGAAATGGACGCCGGTGAGGAAGGTGGTGGATCGGGCCGCCTCCATGGTGAAAACGCGGAAGT
>RGYX01000257.1 GCA_010031845.1 Verrucomicrobiota bacterium | reverse complement strand
AGTTCGGTGCCGGGCTCGATGAATTTCATTTTAGGAAGGATCTGAAGGGCCCGGCGGGAGGCATCAAATTCCACGGGAAGGGTCACTAGGTTGAACAGCATGATCACGCCCCAGCCCGCCACCATGATCATGAGGTAGGTTTGGGAATGAAATCCCCCGAAGCCGGAGAAAAATCCCAGCAAGGGGAGCCAAGTGACGATTTGGCTGGCAAAGGTGGTGGCACCAACGGAAGCCATCCGCCACTGCAAAGGGGCATAGGCGATCTTATGCTGGATGGCGTGACCGCATTCGTGGGCGGCCACCCCGAGGGCGGCGGCCGAGTGGCCGTGGAAATTTTCCGAGGAGAGAACGAGCCGTTTGTGCATCGGATCGTAGTGGTCCCCTAGGAGACCGTCCTGCTCGACGATTTCGACATCACGGATCCCGGCGGCATCGAGAATGCGGGCGGCGGCCTCCGCTCCCGTAAAACCGGAGGAAGCGGGAACCTGACTTCCTTTGGCGTAAGCGATTTTCACCCGGGCAGCAGCCCAGAGTGATAGAGCCATCGTGCCAAAAAAGGTTAGCAGCCAGAGAGCGTTCATCGTGCAGCTAGAATAATGGCAGGGATTGAGCCTGCAAGGGGCTCAGTCCGATTTATTATAAATCCCTTTCGGCGAGGATCTTATTTGCAGAATTTGGCTAAGCGACGGGCACCTTCCTCGATCTGATCCACCGAGGTGGCGTAGGAGAGGCGAATGGTAGAGTCGTCCCCGAAGGCTTTTCCGGGAACCACAGCCACCCGCTCCTTTTCGAGAAGCTTTTCAGCAAACTCAGTCGAGTTCAAACCGGTGCGTGAGATATTCACGAGGATGTAAAAGGCTCCCTGGGGTTTGACGAAGGAGAGCTTTGGGATGAGGCCCAGCAGGTCGCACATGCGGCGTCGACGTTTGTCATACTCCGTGACCATGTCCTTCACGCAATCCTGAGGACCGCGGTAGGCGGCCAAAGCGCCTTTTTGGGCAAAGGAGGTGGGGTGAGAGGTGGTGTGGCTTTGGATGGAGTCGATGGCTTTGGCCAATCCGACAGGAGCGGCCACATAGCCCAAGCGCCAACCGGTCATGGCGTACGGTTTGCTGAAGCCGTTGACGGTCAGGGTGAGGTTGTAGACATCCTTGCTGAAGGAGGCGATGGATGAGGCTTTGGCATCGTCGTAAACGAGCTTTTCGTAAATTTCATCCGAGAGAATATAAATTTCCTCATCGAGGGCGACTTCGGCCAAGGCGGCGAGTTCATTCTCGGAGTAGACGGAACCGGTCGGATTTCCCGGCGAGTTGATGATCACCATCTTGGTGAGAGGGCTCATGTATTCCCGGAAGAGTTCCGGGGTGAGCTTGTAACCGTTTTCGGCTTTGGTCGGAACAAGGACGGGCTCCCCGCCGGCCACGCGAACCATTTCCGGGTAACTCAGCCAGTATGGGGCGGGAATGAGGACCTCGTCCCCAGGATTGATGGTGGCCAGGATGGCGTTGAAGCAGGCATGTTTGGCCCCGCAGGTGACAATGATCTGGGAGGGTTCGTAGGAGAGTTGATTGTCGGCCTTCAGTTTCTCGGCGATGGCGGAGCGCAGTTCGGGAATGCCCGAGGAGGGCGTGTATTTGGTGAAGCCTGCATCCAAGGATCCCATGGCGGCGGCTTTGATGTGCTCCGGAGTGTCAAAATCAGGTTCGCCAGCCCCAAAACCGACCACATCGAGACCTTCGGCCTTCATGGTTTTGGCACGGGCATCGATGGCCAGAGTGGCGGAAGGGGTGAGAAGACGGG
>RGYX01000256.1 GCA_010031845.1 Verrucomicrobiota bacterium | reverse complement strand
TTGATAATCCCCCATGACACTGGTTTGGCGTTGGGCCATGCGGTATCCCATGATGTTTAAGTCAAAATTCATCAAGAAGTTTGCGGGGACCGGAATGTTGAGGTTGGGTAGTTCGCTCGTTTGATAGCTGAAATCCAGACCCTTCATGGTGGCCAGGAACCAAGCCACGTCCACTTCCTCGGTAAGTTTACCCCGGGTCTGGACGATGCTGAAGTCGTTCTGATCGATCCAGAGGGTGCCCCCCACCTTGTTGATGACTTTTTCCTCCCGACTGGAAAAAGGTTGGTCTTTTTTCGGGGAAAATTTGACAACATAGCAGTTTCGATTGCGAAGGGTTTCGTCGCCCATGCGCGAATATTTGAAACGGGGGGCAATCTTCCCCATGTCCAGCATGGCATTCACTTTTTTGGCGTCCTCCACGTCCTTGTTGGAGGAGTCGTCGCCATCGTCATCAGAGGACTTTTTATTCGAAGCCTTCAGGCCCCGACCGCCGGTGGCCCCGGCATAGCTGGTTTGGGGAGGGGATGAGGCATTGCCGTTGTCCTTGGAGTCGTCATTAAAGTCGGCGCTAAAGGTGATATCCTTGCCGGGCTTGATCTTGGCTGTGACGGTTTTTGTCTTTTCCGGGATGACCCGGTTGTCGTCATCCAGTCGCTCCGTCACCAGCTTGAGTTGGTAGGTAAAACCCTCCCGGAGTTCCCTTAATTCCTCGTCCCGGCGGATGGCATTTTTGATGATCTGGTCAACCGTGATGTCGGCATTGCCCGGATTGGATGCCGCGACAGGTTGGGCCGGCATGGCAGGAGGCGGATTGTCCGCAGGCTGAACGGCTTCCGCTTTGGCGACCGGCTCGTTGTTGATCTCATTGTCACAGGTCGTCTGAAAGGTGGGGCTCATTCCCGGATCCCGCGAGTTGACCTGACCGTTTATGGTCAGATGGCCGAGAAGTGCGGGAATCAAACAAAGGATAAGTTTGCGAAAAGGCATAGAATCCCTATCTACCCTAATCATGCCCCATATCAAATTGTTTATCCCCGGCCCGGTTGAAATCTCCGACTCCGTGCGCCACGCCTTCGGGGGCCCGATGATCGGGCACCGTGGGAAGGGGTTTCAGGATCTTTATGCCCGGGTGCAGCCCGGATTAAGGAAGCTCTTTCAAACCCAGCAACCCGTATTCTTAGGAACGGGTTCGGCCTGGTCGGTCATGGAAGCTTCGCTGCGGAATTTGGTGCAGAAGAAGGTGCTCGTTTGCATGAACGGAGCTTTTTCCGACAAGTGGTTTGATGTGGCCCAGAAGTGTGGAAAAGAGGCGGGCAAGGTGCAGGTGGAGTGGGGGCAGGCGATCAAAACAGAGATGATTGAGAAGGAACTATCCAAGGGTGGATACGATGCCCTGACCCTGATCCATCATGAGACCTCCACCGGGGCACTCAGCCCTTTGGCGGAGATTGCCAAGCTGATCCGCACCAAGTTTCCCGAGGTGATGCTGATTACGGACACGGTTTCTTCTTTTAGCGTAATGCCGATTCCTTTTGATGAACTCGGGCTCGATGTGATGCTTTGCGGTACGCAGAAGGCCTTAGCTTTGCCTCCCGGCGCGGCTCTCTTTTCCGTGAGTGAACGGGCCTATCAAAGGGCAGAAAAGATAACGGATCGCGGTTACTACTATGACTTTCTCGAATTCCGCAAGCAGGCGGAAACCAAGATGACGCCCTGCACCCCCTCCATCTCCCATTTCTACGCTCTGGAGGTCAAGCTGGATGAAATCGAAAAAGAGGGGATCGCGCAGCGTCATGCCCGGCACAAAAAGAACGCGGAACGTGGGCGTGC
>RGYX01000255.1 GCA_010031845.1 Verrucomicrobiota bacterium | reverse complement strand
TTATAAACCAAGCTTATCCATCCAAAAGACGGTGGCGGAGCGGGACCAATATCAGGGCCTCCTGCACCTGCCCTCCAACTGCCCGGGATACACCTCCACCTTTTTTGAAAACCTGGCCATGGGCGGATGCGTCCTCCAGTACGATGCCGGATCCGATTACAAACTGCCCGATTTGAAGGCGGGGGAACATTACCTCTCCTACGATGCCCAAAGACCCGAGAGCCTGATGGAGGCGGCCGAGACCTTCCTAAAGAATCCCGCCGCCTTCCAAAAGATGGCGGAAGAGGGGCAGAGGCTCTGCCTGCAGAACCATACCATCGAGCAAAGGCTGCAGGAGATTTTTCAAGTGGTTGCCTCCCATTTGGGGAAAAACGGGATTCCAGGCCCGGATTCGGAAGCGGGCAAAGCCGTCAGCGAAATTTTGGAAAAGCTCCAAGCAGCCAAAAATCCTCAAACATAAAAAAGAGAACCTGATCCGAATGGGGAACTTAACCCGGTACTTACCCAAGTTGGCTCTAGCCACTGGATCGATAGCCCTTGTTGTCTCGCTCGCGGAAAGCGGGCTTCGGCTAGGCTCGCGCCTGGGCAGTCCGCCTTCCCTTGTCGAGGACCCGTTCCTTGGCTGGGACTCGTTGCCCTCCGGGAGCCCGGTGGGGGATGAGCCAGGGGGGGATTTGGTTCTATTTCTCGGTGATTCGTTTACCCAGAACAACCGCTGGCCGGATCAAGTAGCCCGGCATCTAGGGTTGCCGGGAATCAATGCCGGTGTCAGCGGCTTTGGGACCTGCCAGCAGTTGCTTAAACTTTCGCAAGTCCTGAAAATGGAAAAACCGTGCCTGGTGGTGCTTCAATTTTACGCCTGGAATGATCTGAGAGACAACTGGGCGTGGCCGGCTCTTGGATACAGCCCCGAAATGTTGACGCGACCCTACCTTTCGCCGTACGGGAACTGGTTTCATTCCCACTATCCGTGGCAGTGGATGGACACATTCAAAGTCACATCGTACTTTGGGAAACGGAGTCTGGTCAGGGCCTGGCAGAAGGCGGATCGGGTCATGCGGTCCGAGGGGCTTGATCTCCTAGCCGCCGGAAGACAAATGCAGGTGGCAGGCTTGTGTGCGGAGGAGGCTTGGCAACCTTTCTATCGTCCAGACCAGCAAAGTGGTGCGTATGTTCAGGGAGCTTGGCAAGTCACCGAAACCTGCTTTTTGAAAATCCGGGAACTTTGCCAAGAGCGGCAAATACCCCTTTTGATCCTTGCCTTGGATGCTCCATTTACCGTGGATCAGGACAAGTGGCTGGCCTTAAGCCAAGCTCCAATCCCCATCACCCGGGATTTGCCTCTGGACCGCCTGCGCAGGTTTTTTTTTAAGGAAAATATTCACGCGGTTTTACCGCAGGCGAAACTTCGCGACTGGAATGTTTCAACAGGCAGGCCGGCGTACGACGGTGAGGCCCAGAGCCTGATCGGGCACCTGACCCTCGAGGCACAGGAGATCGTGGCCCGGGAGGTTGCGTTGGCTGCGGGGAAACTGATGGGGAAAAATTGAGCCGTTCAAGGGTTGAAAGGCGATGGGTGGAGAGGGGGTTAGTGAGAATTTCGGACTGCGAATTTCTGATTTCGGAAACCCCATCTCGCATCTGCAGGGCGTGAAGGACTACGGCAAGTAAGGTGTCCAAATTACAAAACCCTTTAGTCCTTAAATCTTTGAACCTAGCAAACCGACTTGCCCTGAGGCACGCACAAATCTGAAAATCCAATTTTTCACCATCGTCTACAACGGGATGCCCTGGATTCGGGGTCAGGCGGAATTTTTCCGGAAACTACAG
>RGYX01000254.1 GCA_010031845.1 Verrucomicrobiota bacterium | reverse complement strand
GCCACACCCAGGGGGATCGCCAACGAGGCCGTGACCAACATCAGCAACGCGGTTCCCACCCAGGCAGATAAAACCCCCGCTTCCGCCGCCCTTCGGGAGGGAAAGGATGTCAGGAAGTGCCAGTCGATCCGAAAAAGACCGTTGGCAGCCAGATTCAGAAGGAGAACTCCCAGGACAGCCAGTGTTCCCAAAGTCAGAAGTAACCCAAGACGGCCAAACCAGCGATCCACCGCCTTGCGCCTCAAAGCCCTCCCCCTCTGCTGTTCAAGAAAACGCTCAGGCAGCACGATGGAACCTCCGACGAAGGGCGTGGCCCGCCAAATTAAATCCGAGGGTCATTAGGAAAAGAACCGCTCCCGCTGCGAAAATCGACTGGTATCCGATGCTGTCATGCGGGAGATCCCCCAAACTGACCTGCACGATGAAGGCGGTCACCGTCGCGGCAGAATCCAGAGGATTAAAAGTCAGTTTTGGCTGCAGTCCGGCGGCAATCGCCACAATCATTGTTTCTCCTACGGCCCGGGAAATCGCCAATACATAAGCGGCCGCCAGACCCGAAAAGGCCCCCGGAAAAACGACCCTCAACGCCACGCCTAACTTCCCATCCCCCAAGGCGTAAGCACCTTCCCGAAGAAGCATGGGTACACTGCGCATCGAATCCTCCCCCAGAGAGGTCACGTAAGGAATGATCATGATTCCCATGATCAATCCCGCGCTCAGCATCGAGAATTGGGGAAGATCCGGATAGATCTTCTGCAGGATCGGCGTGAGGGTCAGCAGGGCAAAGTATCCGTAAACCACCGTCGGCACGGCACTCAGCAGCTCAAGCATGGGTTTCACCAACTCCCGCAAACGGACCGGGGCAAACTCGCTCAGATAGATCGCCAAAATTGTCCCCAAGGGGATCGCCACCAATAACGCGACTCCGGTGGTGACCAGGGTGCCTGCCAAGAGTGCGCTGATTCCATATTGGGGGTCGGCAAAAAGGGGAGTCCACATTTTGTCGGTGATCAGGCGCCGGAACGGAACTTTGGAAAAAAACGGCTCAGATTCCGTGATCAGCGTAATGACGATACCAAAGGTCACCAAGACCGAGGCCCAACCCCCAAAACGAAGAATCCACACCATGACCCCCTCCAACGTCTTATCCAGGCGGCGGAGGCATGAAGAAATTGTTAGGGGGCAGGAGCCCGATTGAGAATCTCCCCAATCGGCACGGCCAAATCGGATTGATGCAGAAAAGCCGTCCCCTTTTCCATTCTTTCGAGGCGGGATTGGATTTTCGCGTAGGCGTCCGCCGGCAAGGGGATGTATTTCACCTCCTTGGCCAAGTGATCCACATTTTTCAGGTAAAATTCCACGAATTTTCTGACCTCCGGCTTATCCAGCGATTTTAGGTTTACATAAATGAAAAGCGGCCGGGCTAGGGGGTTGTAGGTGCCTGCCAACACCGCCTCCTCCGAGGGTTTCACCGCCGGTTTACCTTTGGCGTCCCACTCGATGCCCAAGGCCTTCAGCCTCTTTTGGTGGGCCGCATAATAGGAGTAACCCATGTATCCCATGGCATAACGGTCCCCTTCCACCCCCTGCACCAAGACATTGTCATCCTCGCTGGCCGTATAGTCACCCCGGCTGGCCTTGCTTTTTCCGTTCACAGCCTCAGTGAAATAGTCGAAGGTGCCGGAATCCGATCCCGCTCCATACAGCTTGATCTCCTTGTCCGGCCATTCCGGACGGATCTGACTCCACTTGGTGATCTTGCCTTGAGCCTCAGGTTCCCAGATTTTTTTCAAATCCGAGATCTTGATGGAGTCTACCCAGTCATTCCTG
>RGYX01000253.1 GCA_010031845.1 Verrucomicrobiota bacterium | reverse complement strand
CCAATAACGCCATTCGTCAAGTTTGGGACTATTTCGCCTACTACCCGATCTATTGGCTCGAAAAAACCGGTAATACGTCCAGCACTCCCAAAAGCCAATCCTACAAGGGGATCGATGGCCTACGGTGTGACTTTGCCCAAGGTCTTCCCTCCCAGTTCTGGGAGTACACCATCAACAAAACCCGCGCCCGCAAGTGGGACTTTATCTTCATGGCCGAATCCCTCGACGGCTTCCGTGAGGTTGGCGGAAGCAAACGCCACGGGGTGGGCTACCGCTCCGCCCGTCACTTCGATATTCTCAATGAAAACATTGTCTTCTACTGGCGCGATACCTTCTTTGGCTATCCGGCCAATGGTGGAGCGGGCACCGTCAAAACGCCGGACACCTATTTGACCTTCAAGGCTTACGATGACCGTCGCGTGGCCTTTGATAACGTGACCCTGCTCAACAACTTGGTGGGCCACGATGAGGTCTTCCCCCACAATGATCCTTATCGCATGGCCTACGCCTACACCCAAATCGCCGCCATCGACGGTGCCCCTATGCTGTTTTATGGTCAGGAAGCAGGCGCTCAGAACAGCAAGGCAGGCTATGGTGCCAGCGAGGCCAACTTCGGATCGATCAGTGCCAATCGTAACTTCGCGAAGTACGAAACGAACTTCGGAAAAGTCATCCCTAATTTTAAGACCTACAACCACATGACCAACATCTGGAACGGAGTTGCCCGGGACTGGACCCTCCAGGCCTTCTATGGTCGCGTGAACACCGCCCGCCTCAACTCCCCAGCCCTCCAAAGCCAAAATGTCTACTTCCTCAGCCGGAAAGGCACCAACAGCGGCTACGACAGCAAGATGTTTGCGGTGGGGAAGGTGAAAACCCCGGGGTTGGCCATCCAAGACTCCTCCCAGGACATCCGCTTTGTCTTCGTGAACAACAATCACTGGGCCAACACCAACGTCGCCAACACCTTTGACCTGAATGCCGCTGCGCCCACAGGCAGCGGAAACTATTTCGGGATTGAACGCGGTCGGAATTATAACGTCCGCGACCTGGTCTCGGAAAAACCGACCAATTTCGTCTGGAGCACCAGCCGGACAGGGGCGGACCTTTTGGACAACGGCCTCTATGTCGGTCTGCCCTACCTCCCTAGCGGGGGAACCAATAGTTTCCAGGCCCACCTGCTCCAAATCGTGGATGTCACCGCCCCCACTCTCAATCCCAACTTCCCCAGCTCCGCCACCTACGGCACGACCCTTACTCTCTCTTCGGCAAATAGTGCCAACACCAGCGTGACGTACAGCTTGGTGGGGGGAAATACCAACAAGGTCAGCCTCAGCGGGAACCAGCTCACGATTAATTCCGGCACGGGCTCTGTGACGGTTCAGGCCGTGGTGGCAGCCACTGCCGATCGTCCGGGTGCCACGAATTCAGGCACGATTGCTTTCACCAAGGCCACCCAGACCATCACCTTTGGGTTAAGCCCGAACACTGCCCTCGTCGGGGATCCCAGCAGAACTTTGATTGCCACCTCTGTTCCGGGCCGGACTCCTACCCTTACCTCATCCCAGCCTTCCGTGGCTTCCATCACGGGAAACACCCTCTACATCAACGCGGCAGGTTCCACCACCATCTCAGCCAGCGATCCGGGTGACGAAAATTATCTCCCCGCCGAGGCCGTGACGCAAACCCTCACGGTGACCGCGGCTGATTTCGCCAGTTTATGGGGCAACCAAACGCCTGCCAGCGATGCCAACGGGGATGGGGTTCCAGCTTTGGTCGAGTATGCCTTGGGTGGAAACCCCAACTCCAACAACCTTGGTGTGCTCCCGCA
>RGYX01000252.1 GCA_010031845.1 Verrucomicrobiota bacterium | reverse complement strand
GGGATCTTCGCCACCTCGAACAGGAGATTTTGGCCGGACTAAAAAAAATCGGTGATCGGCAGGTGCCGCTAGATTCGGTCAGCTGCGACTCCTGGGGGGTGGACTACGTCTTTCTTCCGAACGATGGATCACCGGCCAGGGACCCGCTCTGCTACCGCGATGTCCGAAACGAGAGGGCCTATCCCAAGGTGCTGCAGAAGGTGGGACGGGACCGAATCTTCCAGCGCACCGGGCTCCAGTTCATGCCGTTCAACACCCTCTTTCAGGCTGCGGCCGACGGTTTTGAATGTCGACCGGAGATGCCCAAAGCCAAGTCCATCCTGTTGATTGCCGATTACGTGAATTATTTTCTTGGGGGTCGCCCGGCGGCGGAAGTATCCCTGGCCAGCACCACCCAGTTCTACGACCCCCGGAAAAGGGAATGGGCCCGGGATCTCCTCGACGAAGTCGGGTTTCCCACGCGTTTGTTGCCTGAAATTGTTCCCTCGGGTGCCCGTCTTGGAAAAATCTCCCCGACGATCGCAAACTCCACCGGGATTCAGTCGACCTGTGAGGTCGTGGCGTCCTGTTCACACGACACCGCGGCAGCGGTGGCGGCCACCCCCGCCCAAGGGAAGGATTGGGCCTACCTGAGCTCGGGAACCTGGTCCTTGCTGGGGGTGGAAAGGCCGGAGCCGATGTTGACGCCGGATTGCCTGCGGCTGGCCCTCACCAACGAGGTGGGTTATGACCACACCATCCGCCTGTTAAAGAACATCGCCGGGCTGTGGCTGGTGCAGGAGTGTCGGCGGGACTTTGCCAGTCAGGGGAGGGATATGGACTATGCCACGCTGACCAGATTGGCTGGCGAGGCAAAGCCGTTGGCCACCCTCTTGGATCCCTTTCTTTCCATCTGGAATGCTCCCGGGAAAATGACATCCAGAATCGCGGATTATGCGAAGACCACCGGTCAGGGTTCGGACCTGTTTGGAAAGCTTGGCGATGGCGTACCGGGAGGTTTTGGCATCCCTCATAGTCCTGACGGGTGAAACCTGCCGTACGCTCCATATTCTCGGCGGTGGCGGCCAGAACCGCCTACTTAACCAGATGGCGGCGGATGCCACCGGCTGTACGGTGGTGGCCGGGCCGGTGGAGGCCACGGCGGTGGGAAACCTGTTGGTTCAGGCCGCGGGCATGGGTCGGATTCGGGGACTGCAAGGTATTCGGACCGTGGTGCGTGACTCTTTTCCTCTTGAAACTTTTCAACCCAAAGATCGCGGCCCCTGGGAAGAGGCGTGGAAACGCTTCCAGGGTCTGCGCCAAGCCCAAGGAAAAAACCATGAAAACCCAACCTGAAAACCGATGGAAAGATTCTGTCGCCAACTCCCTCGATCCGGTGGCCCGGCTCGTTTACCGCTCTAACCTGATCGGCCAGGATCCCACCCTGACCAACACCGGGGGAGGAAACACCTCATCCAAAATCAAGGAAAAGGATCCGCTCACCGGCCAGGAGACCGAGGTTCTGTGGGTCAAAGGTTCCGGCGGGGATCTGCGTACGGCAAAACGGGACGGTTTCTCCTCCCTCTACATGGAGAAGTTGAAGGGACTGCAGAAAAACTATCTGAGTTCCAAGACCAAAGGTCCGAAAACCGAGATCGAGGACGACATGGTGGGGGCCTATGCCCACTGCACCTTCAATCTCAACCCCCGTCCCTCCTCGATTGATACGCCACTGCACGGATTCGTCCCCTATGCGCATGTGGACCACACCCATCCCAATGCCGCCATCTCGGTGGCCGCCTGTGCCAAGGGCAAGGAGATGACCAAGGAGATTTATGGTGACGAGGTCATC
>RGYX01000251.1 GCA_010031845.1 Verrucomicrobiota bacterium | reverse complement strand
AAGGAAGAGGATTTGAAGAAAAGGGGGGGGCGTTGTGAAAAAAATTAAGGCAGGGGAAAGAAGTGGCGCAAGGCCTCGGCGATCCCCGCACCGGCTTCCCGCGAAGCGACATAGCCCTTCTGCTCCCGGACGGACTGGAGGACCTCGGGAACAGAGTTGGAGGGGCAGGCGAGGAAGTGACCAAACTCACGACGCAACATCGGCAGGTCATTCAGGTTATCTCCGGCAATGAAGGTGGATTCGGAGTTTAGATCCAAGAGTTTCTGAATCTGGGCCAGGCAGGATCCTTTGTGGTAGTTGGAGTGGGCAAAGCGGAAGTAAGGGCCGTTCCGGACCGTGGTGATTTCGGGACGATCCCTAAGAATCCGGCTCACTTTTTCATGGGTGCGATCGATGCTTTCCTGGGAACCGGCCACCAAGCCAATGGCGCCGACATCGGGAATGACGGTGACTTCCTCGTCAGAGGCGACCTCCTTTTGGATCTGCTCGAGGATGGCACCATGGCGACCGAAGAGGGACTCATGCAACTCGGCACAGGTGCGGTTCCATTCCTCCAGGGAATGGGCTTCCCCCTTTTTTACCTGATGAATCTCACGCTCCACGGTGACAATCCATTCGGGCAGAACCGGAGATTGGTGATGGGTCAAAGCCTCCCGCAGGCTTTCCCAAGAGCGTCCGGTGGCGACCACCCAAGCCACCGAACGTCCCCGGCGGCTTTGCTCGAGCCAGTCGAAAAATTCGGGGGCGAGGGGACCACGATGGTTTTCGCCCGCCAGGGTTCCGTCAAAATCCGTGCAAACGAGGAGGGGCTTCAACGGGAGAGATTCAGTTCGTAGTGGAGGGCGGCGGCCACAAAAAGGGAGGCGGTCTCGGAGCGCAGAACCAAGGGCCCCAGGGAGGCGGGGCGAAACCCGGCGGATCTGGCCCGGCCGGTTTCCGCAGGGGTGAAGTCCCCCTCGGGACCGATGAGGATATCGACCGCATGCAGAGGTCCGGCCGCGCGGGCCTCGGCCAAAATCACCGGGAGAGGCCGGGCCTCGGGTTGAAGGGATCCGATGATGCGGGCGACCGGGGGGGCGGGATCCGGCGCGGCCAGGAAGGTCTCCAGGGGAGCGGCTTCGTGGATGGAGGGCAGCCAGTTTTGGCCTGACTGTTTGCAGGCGGCCAAGGCGATCGTTTCCCAGCGGCTGTGAATCCGTTTTTCTCCCCCGGGTTTGGGCACGGAACGTTCCGAGGCGATGGGCCAGATTTCGGACACGCCGAGCTCCGTCAGTTTTTGGACCAGGAGCTCCATACCTGCCGGCTTGATCATCGCCTGGCCGAAGCGGATCCGGCAGGCCGGCTGGGCGGTCTTGGCGGTGGAGAGAATCTGGTAGGCGACGCACTCTCTTTCGGCCGCGGTCAGGCGGACGCGGGCTTCCGTTCCCTTGCCGTCGAACACGGCGGCGGAGTCGCCCGCACGGAGCCGGAGAACGTCGATCGCATGGTGGGACTCCTCCGGGGAAAGTTTTCCGGAGTTGAGGTTTGGATTAAAGAAGCGGTGGCCGGGCACGGGAATCAGCCCTTGAAGAGTTTCCGGGCTTTTTCGAGAAAGGAGTGGCCCTCCGGGTGGGTGGACTCATCGCAGAGCCGGGCAAACTGCTCGAGAGCCTCTTTTTGAGTCGGGTTGAGGTGTTTGGGAACCTCGATGCGCACCCGGATGTGGAGATCCCCCCGACCACGTCCGGAAAGGGAAGGCACGCCCTGGTCGCGAAGGCGGAAGACCTTGTCGGAGGCAGTGCCGGCAGGGACTTTGAGTTTGAGTTCCCCATCCAGGCTGGGAACGCTGATTTCAG
>RGYX01000026.1 GCA_010031845.1 Verrucomicrobiota bacterium | reverse complement strand
GTCAGGCATTACGGGGTGGATCCCAAGACGGAGCGGGTGGATTACGACCTTCTCGCGCAGGCGGCCCAGGAGTTTCAACCCAAAATGATCACGGTGGGGGCATCGGCCTACTCCCGCTTGCTGGATTATGCCCGGATGCGGGAGATCGCCGACAAGGTGGGCGCGTTGCTATTTGCCGATATGGCGCATGTTTCCGGACTGGTGGCCGGCGGGGTCCATCCCAATCCCGTGCCACACGCCGATTTTGTCACCACCACCACCCACAAAGGCCTCAGGGGACCGCGGGGCGGAATCATTTTGTGCAAGGCGAAGTATGCCAAGGAAATCGACTCGATGGTATTCCCCGGGGTTCAGGGTGGACCGCTGATGCATGTGATTGCGGCCAAGGCCGTCTGTTTTGCCGAGGCGTTGAAACCGGAATTCAAGACCTACCAGGAACAGGTGGTGCGCAACGCGCGCGCCTTGGCCGAGGGGTTGAAGAAGCACGGGTACCGGATTGTTTCGGGCGGAACGGACAACCACCTGCTGCTGGTCGATCTGCGTCCGGCGGGGATGGATGGTAAAATTGCGCAGGAGGCCTTGGATTTGGCCGGGATCACCGTAAACAAGAACTCCATCCCCTTCGACACGGCCAGCCCGATGCGTCCCTCGGGCATTCGTTTGGGCACTCCGGCGATGACAACCCGCGGTTTGAAGGAGTCGGAGATGTTCGACGTGGCCAATCTGATTCACCAAGCTCTGCAGAAACGGGAAGATCCCGCCGCTTTGGAGGCGGTGCGGGCCGAGGTGCGTCGGTTGACCGCCCGGTTCCCTCTGCCCGCCTGAGGCATATTCCTTGCAGGCTCCTGCGGACTTGCAGGTCATCGGGGCCGAATTGGCCATCCGCTGGCCGGACGGAACGGAGAGTTATCTCTCCTTGGAAGAGATGCGGCGGCGATGTCCTTGTGCGGCCTGTGCCGGTGAACCAGGGTTGACCCGTCCGTTGCCGGCGGCGGGCATCGAGCTTCGAGCGGACAGTTTTCGATTAAGGGGAATGCAAACGGTCGGGGGGTATGCGATTCAGCCGACATGGGAGGACGGGCACGGGACGGGAATTTACTCGTGGGAATATCTGCAAAGGATGGCTCCTCCGAAGTGATGAACGAACGGCGAACAGCGGCGGGAAAAGGGGAAATCTTTGCGTGGTGTTGGTACGACTTTTCCAACAGCGCCTTTGTCACGGTGGTCATCACGGTGGTCGGGGGAGTTTTTTTCACCCAAAGCATCTGCGGTGGAGCTTCGTGGGCTGAGTTTGCTTGGGGGACCGTTCTTTCGGTTTCGGCCGGATTGGCGATGGTGGCAGGGCCCCTGTTAGGGCGCTGGACGGATCGGCGGGCCTCCAAAAAACCGGCCTTGGTTGCCTTGACCCTGGTTTGTGTGGCGGGAACCCTGGTTTTCGGTTGGTCCGGGTTGGGGGTTGTCGGAGCGGTGGTGGTTCTGGCGCTGGCGAATAGTGCCTTCCTTTTAGGCGAAAATCTGGTGGCCGCGTTTCTTCCGGAGTTGGCGGAGCCCGGGCAGCGGGGAAGGGTAAGTGCCTATGGCTGGGCCTTCGGCTATGTCGGCGGGTTGGGATCGTTGGCCATGGCTCTCTCTCTGCTGAAAAGCGGGGGAGGCGAGGCTGCCCGCCTGGTGTTCCCCGCCACCGCGGGGTTCATGCTGGTAGCGGCCCTGCCCACGCTCTTATTTCTGCGGGAACGGGCGACACCTGGAAAGGGGGAATCGGCGGAACCCGGCTGGAAGGCCATTCATCGAACGATTCGGGGGCACCCCGAGTTGATCCGCTTGCTCGTCGGGTTGTCCGCTTCGTTGTCGGGGCTGAGCGCGGTGGTGGGTTTTGCCTCGATCTACGCGACGCGGGAAATCGGTTTCACGCTGGAGGGAACGGTGAAACTTTTTGTCTCCCTGCAGGTGGCAGCGGCCGTGGGGGCTTTGATTACGGGACCTTGGCAGGATCGGGCGGGATCGCGCTGGGTTCTTCTGAGCTCCCTGGGAGCCTGGATGGCGGTGAGCCTAGGTGCTTTTGTGAGCCGAACCCCCAGCTCTTTCTACGGGGTGGCGGCCTTGGCAGGGGTAGCCATGGGATGGATGCAGTCGGCCGGGCGGGCGGCGGTGGCGGATCTGACGCCGGTCGGTCGGGAGGGAGAGCTTTTTGGGCTGTGGGGATTTGCGGGGAAACTGGCGGGTATCGTCGGGCCTTTGTTTTTCGGAGGCTTGGTCACGTTATTCGGAATGCGTGCGAGTATCATTCTCAACGGGGTCTGGTTTTTTCTCGGGGCGGTGCTTTTGGCGCGGGTAAAGTGGAAGGATGCAAGAGCGGCCATGGAGCCAGCGGGACAGTGAGACCAAGCGGAAGGAGTTAGGCTCCTACCGGATGCTCGGCCTTGGCCGGGAGATGAAATCGAAGCGCCGCCGGATGGCCGCAGATCAGGTTGGGCTGTACCGGTATATCGGGGAGGGAACGGCAGATCGACCCTGGTTGAAGGTCACGCGGGCGGAGTACCTCGAGGTACGGCAGGAGACTGCCCGGGAACTTTTAGGAAACCGCCCGGCCCGGGATGTCGACCGTTTGCGCATCGAACGTGGCACCTATGATCGGATGGCGGCGCAGGAGTCGGCCGCGGCGGGTTTGCGCGAAGCTTTTCGGCAAGCGCACGGACGGGGCATGACGCCGAGGGAGTTGGAGCTTTACGGCAAAGCGGCCGGCCAAAAGGGGTTGGGTAAGAAACCCGATCCGGCGGCCAAGGCCTCGGGAATCCGCAAGCGGCTGTTGGCCGAGGTGGTGGAAAAAGTGGAGGGTCGTATTCGGGGAAGTCAGGGCAGATTGCAGGAGGCTTGGGCGGCGGTGGCCGGAGAGGAGACAGCGCAGGAGTCGTTATTGGAGCGGATTGACGGTTTCAAAGGGGTCGCTTGGATCCGGTGTATGAGTTCGACGCGGCGACACGAGATCGCCCGGCGGATGGATTTGAAGGAAAGACTTTCGGTAAAACTCGGGGTGAAGATCCGGCGACTCGGTTTTCGCTAAGCCATTCTGACCGGCCCCAAGGGAATTAGCGGGCCTCGCGGGGGAGGGAGTCGAAACGGGTGAAGCGGGGCTGGAAGAGAAGCCGGATGCGGTCGGTGGGTCCGTTACGCTGCTTGGCGATGTTCAGCCTGCAGGGAATTCCACGGACGTTGGCGGCCATCGGCTGGGTTTCGCCCTCCTCCGCGGGACTGTGGTTTTCGGGCTCGTCCGACGCGGTTTCTCGACTGAGGAGCAGAACCAGATCCGCGTCCTGCTCGATGGAGCCGGATTCCCGAAGATGGTGAAGGGCGGGTTCGGAGTTGGTTTCCTCGGGTTTTCGGTTGAGCTGGGCGAGCACGACTACCGGGATATTGAGTTCCATGGCGAGGGCCTTGAGGCCACGGGAGATTTCGGAGACCTCCACCTGACGGTTTTCCTTCGCACGATCGGTGCCGGAGGTCAGTAACTGGAGATAGTCGACGATTAGGATCTCGATGTTGTGCTGTTTTTTTAGACGCCGGGCCCGGGCGCGCAGCTGGCCGATGGTCAGCAGGCTGGATTCATCCAGCAGCAGTGGGAGATCACTGATTTCCGCCGCGACCCCACGGAGCGCCGTGATCTGGCTTTCGCTAAGCTGGCCTCGCCTGATTTGTTCCGAATCGAGCCCGGCGTGGGAGGAGAGAAGACGGAACATGAGTTGCTGGGCCGACATTTCCAGCGTGAAAAAGGCGACGGGGTAGCCAGGGCGGACAAATTCGTCCCGTTCGGAGTCATAGCGCTGGCGAAGAATATGGCGGGCCATGCTGAGGGCGAGGGCGGTTTTTCCCACGCCGGGGCGGGCGGCGATGACAATCATTTCGCCTCCCTTAAAACCGGTGGTCAACTGGTCGAGTTCGTCAAAGCCGGAGGGGATCCCGCCATAGCGACCCTTGCCTTTGACGAGGCGCTCGATCATCTCAATGGTCTTGGGGGTAACCTCGGAGGCACGGACGATACCTTGGGTTTCCCGGCGCCCCCGAATTTCAAGAATATCGCGTTCCGCCTCGTCGAGGATCGTTTGGACCTCGTGAGGACGTTCATGGGCCCCGACGACAATCTGGGCGCAGGCCTGTTGGAGTTCCCGCAGGAGGCTTTTATCGCGAACCTGGGTGATGTGGGTAGGGGCGGTGAAGACACTGATGACCCCGGCGGCGAGGTCGCCGATGAGGGCCGGTCCTCCGGCAGCATCGGCCAGTTTGCGATCGGTCAGCCAGGCCAGCAGGGTGGACGGATCGATGGCTTGGCTGCTTTCGCGCATCTGAATGATGCCGCGAAAAATGACCTGATGGGCCGGATGGAAAAAGTCCTCCTCCCGCAGTCCCTGTTCCCGGGTGAGATCGACCACATGTTCCGGGTCGGCCAGCATGGCTCCAAGCAGGGAGCGCTCGGCTTCGATGCTGTGGTGGGCAGGAAGACCCTCGATGGTGATCGGCGCAGGTGTCCCGCGACGTCCTTGTCCACGAGGATGGGCTTCTGCAATCACAGGTGGGAATTGTCCGTGATGAAGCGCCGGCCTCAATCATCGGTTAAAAGTTGTTGGAGAGCCTTTAGGGAAAAAGAGGGATAAAAAAGAATAACTCGGTCATTCCGGGCGTGCCTTGATAGCGGGGTGGGGCAAGATGGGTATCGATGCGGCTGATTTTGGCGTCCACCTCGCCCCGTCGGGCTGACCTTTTGCGGGAGTCGGGCATCGCTTTTCAGGTAATCCGGCCGGAAGTTGAGGAGTGGACGGCCGAGGATTTTCCCGAGGTGGCCCCTGGGGAGCTGGCGCGGGCCAACGCGAGGCGTAAAGCCAAGGCGGTGGTGGAAAAAAACCCGGGCAAACCGGTTCTGGCGGCGGATACCCTGGTGGTTTGCGAGGGAAAAATCATGGGCAAACCGGCGGACGAGGAAATGGCCAAACAGATGTTGGGATGGCTGGGCGGACGGATCCACGAGGTCATCACCGCCGCGGTTCTGATGATGCCGGGGGGCAAGAAATGCCGCGAGGCGGTGGTAAGAACGAGGGTGAAGTTCCGGCCTTTGGCGGAGAGGGAGGTGTCGGACTATGTGCGGGAGGTGGATGTGTTGGACAAGGCTGGGGCCTACGCCTTGCAAGACGGAGGCGATCGTTTGGTGGAGAGGGTGGAGGGGTCGCGGACGAACGTCATCGGTCTGCCAATGGAGACGGTCTTACCCTGGTGTGAGGACTTGCTGGAGAAGGGTGGGATTTAGAGGTTTTTTTCAACCGCCTCGCGAACTTCCGAGGGCTTAAAAGGACCACGGAAGCGATGGAGGATCTTGCCTTCCGAGTTGAGGAGAATGGTGTAGGGGATGGTTTCGATCGGGTTGAGCTGGTCGAGGGTTTGTTCGCCAGGGCGAACCAGCGGGTAGTGAATTCCATGTCGTTCGGCAAAGACGAGTAGACCTGCCGGGGGAGCATCATCAAGGCAGACCCCCAAGGTGATTAATCCTTTCTTGGAAAACTTTTCATTCAGATCAACCAATTCGGGCAACTCTTTGGCGGAAGCAGGGCTCCAGGCAGCCCAGAGATTCAGGAGGACGAGCTTCCCCTTCAGATTTTGCGTTTCAAAATTTTGACCGGTGGCCAGATCCGTGAAGGTCATGGCGGGGGGTAGCCGGACTGGTTTCAGGGAGGGACTGCAGGATGCGAGAAGGGCGCAGAGGGCGGCGGAAAGAAGTTGGGGGGCGAATGCGGATCGGGAGGATCGAAAAGGCACCGGAAAGTTTATGGGGTGCGGCGCGGCTTCTCAACGCACATCTTTGGCGCCGGCAAGGCCAGGGCTTGCCCGCCGGGTGAGGAATCCGCATCTTTGACTTTTCATGAGCCAAACCATTTTTCAGCCAGGGCAGGTGATTTTCCGGGAAGGAGACACAAGCCAGGAGGCCTATCGTATTTTGCAGGGTCGGGTGGAAATCAGCATTCTAGCGGACGGTAAGCCGGTCATTTTGGCTCAACTAGGAGAGGGGGACATCTTTGGGGAGATGGCGATGGTGGATGAGCGTCCCCGCTCGGCTTCGGCCCAAGCGCTGGAAGTCACCACATGTGAGGTGCTGACACCGGAAAATTTCAACGACTTGGTTTTGCAACGTCCGGAGGTCCTGATTCCGTACATGGCCTCGTTTTTCGAACGACTCCGCACGGCTAACGACCGACTGCGTTTGGAGATGCGGCTACGTGCCAAGGCCGAATCCCAGGTTTCGACGGGGGCGACCCCGTCGCCCGCCGCCCGGGTGGCGGTCCCGGTGATCCCCCCGATCGCCCCTCCGTCTCTCGAGTTAACCCGGGTGGCTCCTCCGACCCCGATGGTTGTTCCGGCGGGGCACCCCCCGGCACCCGCTCCCGCACCTTTGGCTCCACC
Source organism: Verrucomicrobiota bacterium (assembly GCA_010031845.1). Lineage (GTDB taxonomy): Bacteria > Verrucomicrobiota > Verrucomicrobiia > Methylacidiphilales > Verrucolacustridaceae > Verrucolacustris. Next base: position 2,918 of record RGYX01000026.1, on the reverse strand, counting down.
TCCGGCTGGGGGATACCAGTCCGTGGTGCTTACGGCATTGACCGAGCATGCGAAGGCCCGTCTTCCACAGGCGGTGGTCACGATTGGCAAATTTCCCTTTCGGATTGGCCGGAAACATGACACACCCGGAAAAGGCGCGACGGTGTTTGCCTCCAACGACCTGCCGATCGGGGATGAAAAACCCTATCAGATATCCCGCAACCACTGCTCGATCGAGAGGGAAGGAGACCATTTCTTTGTGCGTGACCGGGGTAGCTCAGTTGGCACGGTGGTGAATGACAAGCCGATCGGACTGGCGGAAGATACTTTGACCTGCGACCTGCAGGGTGGGGACAATGTCTTGCTTCTTGGAGCGGATGACAGTCCCTTTAAATTTAAGGTTACGTTAAGTTAGGCTGGATATTCAGACGGGTTGAGTTCATCCCCTCTCGGTCCGGTTCTTGCAGCATTTCCGGCAAAGGCCGGTCAATTGAATGGAATGCTGTAGGTCCCGAAAACCAAGAGAACGGGCTTCCTTTTCAAGTGGGGCAATGAGGCATTGATCGAGACAGACGGTAGCCCCGCACTGGCGACAAACGGCATGATGGTGGTGATGAGTGGTCGCCTCGGAAAGAAAGAGTTTTTTGCCGCGAACAAGGATCTGCTGGATCAATCCGGTTTTTAGCAAGGAGTCGAGAATCCGGTAGACCGTGGCTCGATCACAAGTCTTGAGCCCGACCCGCTGGTGGATTTCCTCTGGGGAAAGAGGGCGACTGATTTTTTCCAAGGTCTCCAGAACCGCCCGGCGACCCGGGGTGGACTTTAACCCGGCCGATTTAAGCCGATGAGGCATCCGGTCAAAATGAGAACATTCGCACTCAGACACAAGCGAAAGCCATTCTTCAACAAATGCGACAAATCGCATTGACGAAAATTAGCTTATAGATAGGTTGGAAACATGCGTGGAAAACGTGGTCAGGCTTTCACTTTGATCGAGCTGCTTGCAGGGGTCTTGGTCGTGGCTTTGTTGACCGGGGTGGCTTTTCCCGCGGTTCAAGGGGCCATGGGGAAAGCTAAATTGACCCAAGATCTGGCCAATCTTCGGCAAATTGGCCAAGGAATCCTCCTCTATGCGGGGGAAAATCAGGGAAATCTTCCCTCCACCAGTTGCCAAGGGGAACCCAGTTGGATCGGTGCGCTCAAACCTTACCTTGGGGAGCATTATGACGGCATCCGGGTTTCTTCGTTGGACCCCAACCGTGAGGCTCGCAAATCAGCCGGGGGAACAAGCTATCTGCTGAATGACGAAGTAGATTTGGCGTTTGACCGTGCTGGGAACCCCAAGCCGGGTCTATTGCAAAATCAAAACCAAATCACCCAGCCATCCCGCCGCCTCCTTCTGTTTCCCGCTTCCCGGACGAAGGCGGCCGGGGAGGATCACATCCATTCCGGCTCGATGGGCCGATGGCACTCCTTGCTGGGGGAAATCAATCCGGACAGTTCGGCTCCGGTGAGCCGCCAGCGGGACATCGGATCCTCCGCTTATCTCTTTGCCGATGGGCATGCCGAAATTCTGGGGGCCAAAACCCTCAAGGCCCGGGTGGATCAGGGGCTCAACATTGCGGAAAACCCTCTTTAAGGAAACGAAGCCCTCCCACTCCTGATGAAAATACTTATTTTATTTTTCATGCTGCAAGTCTTGGGCAACCAGCATTTATCCGCCGTGACCACCTTGTCTTCCGGGCATGTGGACATATTTGAAGTGCACTATGATTCGGCGGTCGACCCGGCGGAATTCGCCCTCCATGTACACGATCATGATACCGGGGGGCACTTGGAGCCTGCCAATGTGATCCTGCAGGTGAACGAGTCCTCCTATTTTTCCTCTCCGGGAGCGTTGTCCGGTGTGCTGGGAAGTTCGGCTTACATTCTCCCTGCCAGCCAAGAACCGGACATGCTGTATGGGGGGGTGTCTGCCATCGGGCCCGCCGGGGTTTTTCAAAGCAACCGGATCACCATCCGAATGGTTTCTGCAGGTTCTTTGAATCCGGGCAACTTTGTGCTTTATCGATTTGACGGAAGCGGGAATTTGCAAATCGGGCTTCAGGCCAGGGGTGCAGGGGTGGAGATCAGGCAATTTACCGTACCAGTGGGGGGGCATGAGCACTGGAACTGGGGATTCTCGGCTCCCGGCGTCTACACCTATGAGTTCCAGGGAGTAGGGGTCAAAAATACCAACCTTTCGGTGTTGGAAACGCCGGTTGAGCTTTTCACGTTTCAGGTGATTCCCGAGCCATCGACAGGGACACTTCTGTTGTTGGGTTGGGTGGGGCTGGGACGTTTTCGGAAGAGAAAAAAGTAAAAGCCCTCATCCGACGGGGCTTTCCGTTGATCGGGTGGCGAAGGGGGCTAGCCTGGAACTTCAGACTGCAAGGGGGCGTCGCCGAGTTGCATGGGCTCGAGAATGATCTCCTTCACCGTGCCTCCCGCGGGAATCATGGGCAACACGTGTTCGGTGTAAGGCACCATGACGTCGAGAACATAGGCGGTCTTGGAAGCGAGCAGGCGTTGCAGGGCGGGACGGACCTCTTCGGGTCGGGTGATGCGCTCGGCGGGAACGCCGAATCCCTGACAGATCGGCAGATAGTCCGGAAAAATCTTTCCGGTATCTTTGGGATCGCCCAGGAAGGTGTGTCCGCGGTTACTGGAGAAAAAGCGGTCTTCCCACTGCACGACCATGCCGAGGTACTGGTTGTTGATGATGATTGCCTTGGCCGGAATATTTTCCGCCATGGCGGTGGCCAGTTCTTGGACATTCATCAGGAAAGATCCGTCCCCGTCGATGTCGATCACCTCGCGATCGGGGCAGGCGACCTTGGCGCCGACGGCAGCGGGGTAGCCGTATCCCATGGCACCTAGTCCGGCCGAGGTGAGGAAGC
>RGYX01000250.1 GCA_010031845.1 Verrucomicrobiota bacterium | reverse complement strand
CGGAGCCGAACTGTTGGGGAGGACGGAAAGTTATCGAGGCTATCGACGAATGTCGGAACGTTTGGGAGAGCGATGGAAACGGCCCGTCTTTGATCCGGGAGAGCTCAAATTAGGGGACTATGCCGTCCATCTTCAACATGGGGTGGCCCTGTATGAGGGGTTGGGGGACAAGCCAGGGGGCAAAGGACAGTGCCTCCTTTTGAAATATGCTGAGGGCGCCCGCTTATATGTCCCAGTCGAAGAATCGTATCTGGTTTCACGTTACGTGGGAGTGGGTAAAAAAAGGCCGATGCTGGACACCCTAGGGGGTGGAAGATGGGAAAGGGCCAAGGCCAAGGCGGAAAAGGCGGTCGAGGACTTCGCCGCCACGCTCTTGAGGACGGCGGCGGAAAGGGAGGCCTTACCGGGGAACGCTTTCCCTCCCGATCATGAATGGCAGGCCAAATTTGAGTCAGAGTTCGTCTATCAACCGACCGCCGACCAAATCAAGGCAATCGCCGAGACCAAGAAGGATATGGAGCGCAAGCGTCCTATGGACCGGTTGGTGTGCGGGGATGTGGGTTATGGGAAAACGGAAGTCGCCATTCGGGCAATCTTTAAGGCGGTCTTGGCGGGCAAACAGGCGGTAATGCTGGCGCCGACCACGGTGTTAGCCCAGCAGCATGCCCGCAACCTGCGGGAGCGGTTTGCCGACTGGCCGGTGGCGGTCGGGGAGCTGAGTCGATTCCGAACGGCGGGAGAACAGAACCAGGTGATCCGAGGGTTGGCGGATGGGAGTGTGGATGTGGTGGTGGGAACCCACCGACTGCTCTCTCCCGATGTAGTGTTTCACAACCTGGGATTGGTGGTGATCGATGAGGAGCAACGTTTTGGCGTCAAACAGAAGGAAAAGCTGAAGGAAAAATTCCGTAGGGTGGATGTTTTGACTCTTTCCGCCACGCCGATCCCCCGGACCCTTTATTTGGCCATGTTGGGGGCCCGGGATCTTAGTCAGATCGAAACCCCGCCCCCGGGCAGGCACCCCATCGAGACCGTGGTGGCCGAGTATGATGAACGATTGATCCGGGAGTGGATTCGGCGGGAACTGGGTCGAGGAGGTCAGGTTTACTATTTGCACAACCGGGTGGCGTCCTTGCCGGTTTTGGCGAAAAAAGTCAGGGAGTTGGTTCCCGGGGCCAAAGTAGTCATCGCCCACGGGCAGATGGGGGAAGGGGAGTTGGAGGATGTAATGGGTCGTTTTGTACGAGGAAAGGCCGACATTCTGCTTTGCACCACCATTGTGGAGAGCGGTTTGGATATTCCCAATGCCAACACGATCATTTTGGATCGGGCTGACCGATTTGGGTTGGCCGATCTTTATCAACTTCGGGGAAGAGTGGGGCGTGCCCAACACCGGGCTTATGCCCTGTTGTTAGTGCCGAGGGAACGTAGGGGCGGAGAGGCCGGGGAACGGGTCGAAGCCCTGCAGATGCACGGTGGATTGGGGGCGGGGTATCGGATTGCCATGCGGGATTTGGAAATACGTGGGGCCGGAAATTTGCTGGGAACGGAACAGAGCGGCCATGTGGCGGTCATTGGATTCGAGTTGTACTGTCGTCTGTTACGCTCCGCCGTGGCGCGAATGAAAAAAGGGGAATGGAGACCTCCTCCTCTGGTCCAGATCCGATTCGACTTTCTGACCTTGCGGGCAGCGGATGTGGGGGACGGCGTTGCGGGTGCTTTCTTACCTGCCGCGTACATTCCCGGGGTTCGGGAGCGCATTGAGGCCTACCGGTCCGTCGCCGAGGCAGGGAGCCTGAAGGAGATTGTTGATTTGGGCAAAGCTTGGCGGGATCGTTACGGCCCTTGGCTGGTGGAGG
>RGYX01000249.1 GCA_010031845.1 Verrucomicrobiota bacterium | reverse complement strand
CTTGCTGCGCGCCTGGAAACGGGTCAACCACCAAGGCAGAAAGCTTGTCATCGCCGGGGATGGTCCGGAAGCGGATGCTTTGAAGGCTTTATCTCTTTCTCTCCAGCTGAATAACGTTGAGTTTGCCGGTTTTCTTGATCAGGGCAGACAGCGGACGGTGTGGGGTCAAACCGCATTTTCCGTGATTCCGTCAGTCTGGAGTGAGCCGTTTCCCCTCACCTTTTTGGAGTCTTGGAGTCAGGGGCGGACGTTTATTGCCAACCATCTTGGGGCCATGGCAGAGGTGGTAAGGAACGGGCAAGACGGTCTTCTGTCGAAACCTTTTGCAGAGGAATCTTTGGCTGATCTGATTCAGTTTTTAATCAACACTCCGGACGCATGCACGTCGATGGGCCACGCCGGGCACCAAAGGATCCTCAAAGAGTTTCAGAGAAGCTCATGGCTAGAAAAGATCAACGATGTCTTTCAAAAGGTCCTTCCTTTGTCGTAAAATGCCGACTCATACATTGAGCCCCATCAAACAGCCTCCCTTTTTTCTGTGCCTTGCCATCCTCCTGACCCTTGTTGTGGGCGCGGAACAGGGGATAACCTATGTGATCGGCGATCTCACCCTGGCGCCCCTCCTATCCATTATCGCCATGGGTTTGTTGGCTGTTTTTTTTACTTGGAAACAGGTGCTTTTCGCCAGTCCCTTTTTTGTGGTCACGAGTTACTATTTGATCCTTGGAACCGCCAAATTCCCGGTCATTCGTGCCATGAGCGTTTTCTTTGCCGGGGTCTTGGCGGCCTGGGCCGCGCGGCAAAGACAGCAAATCGAAAATCATTCGAAAGAAGTGGAGCAAGTGTTGCAAGCCCTGTCGGTTCCTTGGATTTTAAGCGACTCGGTCGGCAACATTACCCGTGTTAGCGACCAAGCTGCTTCTCTAGTTTCACTGCCAGTCCATACGATTGTAGGAACATCTTTTTTTTCTTTTTTTTCGCCACTTAGCGGCAAGGGCGAATTCATTCGCAGATATTTAGACGCCTTTGAAGCCAAGGCTCTTCCAGGCAAGATGTCCCTCGCTGTTTCAGGTGCCTCGACTCAAAATATCCGGGTTACAGCCAGTTTTTCCATTATGGAGATTGAGGATGGGCAACGTCTTTTGACCGTATTGGATCTTTCGAAAAATAAGCCAAACCCGTGAGACACCCTACATCCGATCCGGAGACATAGCGCAACTTGTGTCCGCTGTCTTTTTTTATTTAAGAGGGGCCCTCTTTTGCTGTTGGCGAGGGAGATTGCATTTCGCATATCCCGTTTTATTGGGATTATTTTTTCTGGCCACCGATGCGAAGGCGAATCCACCGGTTGTCATCCCCGGGCAAAATTACTTATCGACGGACGACAACCTGATGCTCGATGCCATGACCGCTACGCATGGGATGAGCCTGATGAAAAGGGTGGAGCAGGCCAAGGAACGTTTGCAGACGATGCTCAATCCGTTGGAATGGAACCACCTCAAGGCTCCGGTCGAGATGCAAAAGCAGCTTTTCTTGGTGCTTTATTGGATGACTGAGGCGGACAATGCGGAGGCCGATGTGGAGGAAGTTCTGCAGGAAATATGCCGCCGAGGGCAACCCCAACCCTCCGAGGCTGACTCCACTCTTCAGGAAGTACTCCTTTATAACTTTCGCACCGCCCAGTCTTTGGGAGTGTTGGGCTTTCAGGGACAGGTAAGTCTGGCCCAAGGATTAACCCCCTTGATCACCCAAGGCGCTTGGGAAAACCGCCATGCCCATGCCATTCCAATTCTTCCCCCCGACCGCTTTCCTGGCGTGGCCCATCAGCTTTTTAATTATGAAATCTTTGCCGGTCCTTT
>RGYX01000248.1 GCA_010031845.1 Verrucomicrobiota bacterium | reverse complement strand
CACCTGATGACCCACGCCTTCTTTAAGTGTCTGCTTTTTTTGGCCTCCGGTTCGGTGATTCATGGATGCCATGAGGAACAGGACATTTGGAAAATGGGGGGGCTGAACAAGAGGATGCCGTTTACCTACCTGGTGACTTGGATCGGAACGATCGCCCTGTGTGGGATTCCTCCGGTTTCCGGATTCTGGAGTAAGGACGAAATCTTTTCCGCTACCGCTTCGCATCCCGGGCTGGCAGCCATTTCCATGCTGGCGGGTTTCTTCACGTCCTTCTTTATGCTTCGCATGATCCTCGTGGCCTTTGGGGGAAACCCACGCGGAGAAGGAGCCAGGCATGCCCATGAAGGTCCGCCGGTGATGGTCGTTCCCATGTTGATTCTGGCAGTCCTTTCCATTTTTAGCGGACTGTTCCCGGTACAGGCATTCCTGGGTGGGGGTCATGAGGGGCATCACGCCTCCTGGACTCTGTGGGTCTCCCTGGTGGTGGCACTCGCGGGTTTTATTCCAGCTTACATGCTTTATGTCGGAGCCAATCAGGACCCGCTTTCCATCCCTTTATTGCGCGGAAAGTTTTATATCGATGAATTCTACCAGAGGGTATGGGTGGCCGGGCAGGATGGCCTGGCTCGTTTGGCCGATGCCTTCGAGGGCTGGGTGGTGCGCGGTTTCATTGTCCGTGGTTCCGGAGTGATGGCTCGGGCCGCAGGTCAAGGGTTGCGCTTGGTGCAGTGTGGGCAGGTTCAGATTTACGCGGCGGTCTTTATCGTGGGAGCAATACTCATGGTGGGGTGGCTCCTACGGAGCGGGGCCTTGAAGTGAATACGGCGTTCCTTTTGCCTGCGCTTTTGTTGTTCCCGCTGATCGGGGTCGTTTTCATTTCCTTAGGAGCGGCCCCCAAGAAAACGGCCCTGGGGGTTTCGGTCCTCAATCTGATTCCGGGCTTTCTTTTGTCGGGAACGGTTTTGCGTTCGGGTGAGGTATGGTTCGGGCCGGAAATCACCCCGGCGCGTGAGCTGTTTCCCGTGAAGTTCCTTCTGGGAATGGATGGATTGAGCCTTCCTTTGGTCTGGCTGACTTTGGTGGTGATCCTCGCGGCGATGGGGGTCGCCCAGGAAGGGATCAAACGGGAAAAAGAGTATTTCATTTGTCTGCTATTGGTGGGGTTGGGTGCCTTGGGGGCCTTCCTCTCTGTCGATCTCTTTTATTTCTTTTCTTTTCATGAAGTGGCGCTGATCCCGACGTTTTTATTGATTGGAATTTGGGGACACGGCGACCGCTCGGGGGCGGCTTGGCGCATGACCCTTTATCTGATGTTGGGAAGCTTGGTCCTGTTGGTGGGATTGATCGGGTCCTGAAGCCGCCAGGACGTTGGATTGGCGGGTTTTGACCGAAACCCTTCGCGCCAGCCCCTTGGGTACTTCCACCCAAACCTTGGTGGCGGCCCTATTGTTGGTCGGATTTGGCACGCTGGTTTCTTTGGTGCCCTTCCACAGTTGGGCGCCTGGAGGTTATGCGTCCGCACCGGCCCCGGCCGCCATGTTACATGCCGGAGTATTGAAGAAATTTGGCCTCTACGGTTTATTGCGTTTGGCCCTTCCATTGACTCCGTTTGGCTGGAAGGAGATCGGATGGTTGGTTGGGCTCATGTTGGCGGGAAATATCCTCTATCTCGGTCTGGCCTCCTTACAGCAACGGGATTTTCGGTGGCTTCTTGGTTTTTCCAGTGCGATGCACATGGGGACAGTTTTTCTGGGGCTGATCGCCGGAACGGTGCTGGGTCTTGGAGGTGCCTTGGCTCTCATGGTGGGGCACGGCTTTAGTGCGGCTCTCGGATTTGCCGTGGCAGGGGAGGTGGGACGG
>RGYX01000247.1 GCA_010031845.1 Verrucomicrobiota bacterium | reverse complement strand
CAGATCGCGCCCAACGAGATTATTGAAAAGCTGGTCGTTGCCTCCGAGCTCGATGTCAGACTTTACGGCAACGGAGTCGTATCCCTGCAGAACGGGGTATTGGAACTCGGCGAGGCTGATGGGAACGCCTTCCTTGTGACGCTTGGAGAAGTCGTCGCGCTCGAGCATGCGGGCAACGTTGACCTGGCCGTTGAGGCGGAGAAGGTCGGCGCAGGTTAGTTTGGCAAGCCACTCTCCGTTGCGACGCACTTCGGTTCTTTTTGGGTCAATGATCTTAAAGACCTGGTCCGTATAGGTCTTGGCATTTTGCTCAATGACCTCGGGTTCTAGGGCGGGACGGGTTTTGGAACGGCCGGTGGGATCCCCCACCCGGGCGGTGTAGTCTCCCACGATAATGACGGCGAGATGGCCGGCTTCCTGAAACTGTCGGACTTTGGCCAGAACCAAGGCATGTCCCAAATGCAGGTCGGGGGCCGAGGGGTCGAAGCCGAGTTTAACGCGGAGGGGGCGACCCGAAGCGAGTTTCTTGGCAAACTCCTCACGGGTATGGATATGGGTCAGACCGGATAGCAGCGTGTCAGCGGACATGGGCAAAGCCTAACGGCTTCAGGAGGAAGATGAAGATTAAGTTGGGGGGCTGCAGGCTGGGGATCACAGGCTGCAGAGAGTGCCATTCATTTAGGTATTTAGATCTTAGCTGTGGAGGGTACAGACGAAGCCCGGCGTCACTAATCCACCCTGCACATCTCGCCTTCTAAAATGGGAGGCAGAAAACCAAAAGTGGATTATTTCTTATTCTTCGGTAAGGGGAAGCGGGAGGGGGGCTCGACCCGGCGTTGCTCCACGTAGATCGGGATCCCCTCATCGGGCAGTTCCCGCATGATGATTTCGGGATCGAGGGCTTCGGGCATCATCACTCCGCGTTCCTTGATTCGTCCCTCTGCCAAAAGACGGCAGATCAGGGCTGGGGGAAGACCGGTTTGGACAACGGTCAGGGAGTAGCCGTAGCGGAGATACGTCTCACGGTGGTCGTCCATGGTGTAGACAAAATATTCAGTTCGAACACCGTCCTTCATGCCGCGGACCTCGGTGCCGACGCAGGAATAGCCCTCCACGGTGGAGCCGAGTTGGGCGGGCTTGGGAAGGCGGGCGGTGGCCACCCGGACGGGGGCAACTTCCACGCCGTCGACTTTCATCTTCTTCCAGTTGTCGAGATCCAGGAGGGCAAGGGACTTGGCGATATTCACCACTTTGTCCGAAAGAGTGTATTTGAAGACGGAGTAATTCACGCCCTTGGCCACAAATGGGGGATAGATGCCCAAGCTCACACCCTCTTCGTGGGCCACGGCGTAGGTTTTCATGAAGCCGATAGGATCGGGAAAGCGGAGCACTTCGACTTCGGTTTCCAGGGGTTTGCCCGAGACAATTCGACCGTCTTTCACATAGTAGGGGACGGCGCCGAGTTCCTCAAAGAGGGTTTCGGGGCTGAAAAGAACAGCGAAGCGGTAGCCTTTGACCTCGGCATTGTCGGCATCGAGCACCCGGATGGAGGTGGCGATGTCCAGGCGGTCGACGGCCCAGCGGGCGAAAATGTTCACGGCGCCGGGGTCCATTCCCATGGAAAGGACAGCCGTGGTGTCGTTTTTCACGAAGTCGTCGTTGTACTTCTCGATTTCGGCCTCGAAGGAGCTTTTGCCGTATTTTTTCACCCCAGGCGGGACATAGCAGTCAGAGGCCATGTCGACGTAGTTGGAGCCGGCTTCCGCGCAGGCGGTGAGGACCGAAGGATTCACGAAGCTGGGGCAGGCGTTGACGGTGACAAAAATCTTCTTCTCCTTGATAAACGCCGCGAGGGCCACG
>RGYX01000246.1 GCA_010031845.1 Verrucomicrobiota bacterium | reverse complement strand
CTGCCGACGCTCCGATTGTCGTATAACTCCTGACCTTGAATCGGACCAAAGACCTCCAGTCCCCTGCGGATGTTCCCCACGAACTCCGGAACGGAAGCGGGGTCGGAAAGGGCTGGATTGTTGGCGACCAGAGCTTTGAAGCTTTCATCCACCTTGCCGGCTTGGACACCGGCGAAAAAAGCCTCCAGCTGTTTCTGGACGGCGCCGGGAGGAGGTTTATTGATGGGATTACGGGGAAGAAGCTGGGGGATCAGCGTGGTGACCTTGGGGAGATTGGTCTCGGGGTTTTTTGCCTGTGGGGCAGCCCACAAGGATGAGGTAACGATCAGGAGGTGAAGAATAATCTTTTTCATGGGAGGAGCTTTCTGATTTGGTTGAGCCCATCCTGAAGGATGGGGGCGCCGTGTGCAAAAAAGATTCTTCGGATCGGCAATTCCAAGAGCCTCCTCAAGCTGGTTTTGAGGAGGCTGGGGTCGGTGCAGTATTTATCGGGGAGGGGCATGAGGGGGTTTGGGGCTAGATGAATGAGGGCGTCCCCCACCACCAGTGTGCCGGTTGATCCGTGAAAGTAGGCGGATTCATTCTCTCCCGCGCCCGCCAGAGAAATGGGTTGGAATCCGTGGGGATGGGTGGAGAGACGCGCCTTGAAAGAGGGAATCAACGATTCGCAGTTTCGGTCGTGATTGGCATTGGTTTTGACGATCTGGACAGAGCCCTTTGGAGCGGGGCTGTTTTTAGGCCAAGCAATGGGGTCAAAAAGGATGATAACTTCCCGGTTGAAGCAGGCGGTAGACCAGAGTTCGGCTTTGCAGGCGGGGTCGTAGGTGTGCCAAGTGAAAAAACCCTCCCCATGGTCTCGGAGGGGTTGGGATTCCAGACTCAATGGGGCAAGGTGGCGGCGTAGTCGGCTGGTGAAAGAAGTCCCGCGGGTTTTGGTTGATCGGGTTTCACCCGGAAAAGCCAACCCTGGCCATAGGGTTCCCGGTTCACGAGGCCGGGATCCGAAGTAAGGGCGGCGTTGGCCTCGACAATCTCGCCGCCGACCGGGGCATAGATATCGGATGCAGCCTTGACGCTCTCCACCGTGGCGATGGCTTCCCCTGCCGTGACCTTGCGTCCCGGCTTGGGAAGTTCGACGTAGACCACGTCGCTGAGTTCCGATTGGGCGTGGTCGGTGATTCCGACCGTGGCGGTATCCTTCTCCAGGCGGAGCCACTCGTGACTTTTGGCATACAGAAGATCGCTTGGGGTATTCATTTCTTTGGGATGAATCTTCGGGGGGAAACTTTGACGGGGACTCGCCGACCCCGCACCTCAAATTCCAAATCTTGTCCACAGGAGGGGGCGGGGGTTGTGATCAACGCCAAGGCAATTCCGTGGCCCAAAGTGGGGGAGGGTACTCCGCTGGTAATGACTCCGATTTTCCGTTCTCCCTGAAAAACAGGGTAGTCATGCCGCGGGGGCGGTTGGCCCGGTTGGCCCATTAAACCGACACAGACCCGTTGGGTCCCGTTTTTTTTCTGTTCTTCCAGAGCGGATCTTCCAGGAAAGGGGCGGGGTCGGTTGAGATCCACAAAAAAGCCAAGACCGGCCTCGATGGGGGTGATCTCGGGTGAGAGATCTTGTCCATTGAGTGGGTAACCGGCCTCCAGCCGAAGGCTGTCCCGCGACCCAAGTCCGCAAGGCAGGAGTCCGTCGGTTTTTCCCGCCTCCAAAATGGCATTCCAGATCACAGGACCGGTGGAGAGATCGGTAAAGATTTCAAACCCGTCTTCGCCGGTATAACCCGTAGCGGCGACTAGCACCTGATGACCGGCAATCCGGTATTTTGCGATGCGATTCCTGCCTGGGAGAACTGGAT
>RGYX01000245.1 GCA_010031845.1 Verrucomicrobiota bacterium | reverse complement strand
GATCCCTGACCTTTTTTATGTGCCATGGTGGAATCCTCCGATTATTTGCCGGCCTGGATCGTTTTGATTTTGATCCGGGTGCGGGCCTGCCGATGGCCGACGGTGCGGTGATAGCCTTCCCGGCGGCGATACTTGAAAGCGACAACTTTGGGGGCGCGATCGTGGGCCACCACTTCGGCCACCACCTTGGCACCAGAAACAGTGGGTTTGCCGACTTGGACTTTGGAGTCCTGAGCCAAAAGGAGGACGTCGGCGAACTCGGCAGAAGAGCCGGGTTCAGCGCTAAGGCGTTCAATTTCAAGGGTCTCGCCTTCGCGGACCTTGTATTGTTTGCCTCCTGTACGGATGACGGCGACGGTTGCCATAAGTTTCTAATCGTACCTCTTAAATGGCTGAAGGCAAGGATGTTCGTCGTCGGAGGATAGAAGTCGGGAGATAGGAGGGTAAGGGGGGATGGGTATCACGATGAATCGGAAATTATGATATTCCAGAGATTAAGGCAGTTTGGGGGCTTTGGCGGAGGTGGAGCGGACGAGGAGGACATCCTCGTGACGGGCCCGGCGGCGTTGGTATCGCTTTTCGACCTCCTCCACGAGTCGGTCCCAAGTTTCCGACGGGAGCATTTTCGGAGTTTCCCAGGATTCGGAACCCTGTTCCTTTGAAACGCGGTAGGTAATTTTGGGACGGTCGCCTTCGGCCTTTTCCGTCCATTCGATGGAGCGGCGCACGTGGGTTGAAAATCAGAGTTCGCCGCGGGCGACAGATTCGCGGGCGAGACGTTCGGCTTCCTTCTGGCGCTCTTTTTCAGCCTTGGTGGTCCAGTCGTCCCAGGATTTCCCGAAAGCGGTATCTTCGCCGGTGAAGCGGACTTGGGTCACGCGGTCGGCGGAAAGAATCTGGGGGACGGAATCCTTGCCTTGGGCGACGAAGAGATGCACCTGCCCGGGTTTTTCGTCGTAGCGGAAAACGAAGCCCACGATCTGCTCCCCACCGGTGAGGTCCAGAGTGACGTCGCCGCGATAATCAAAGGCGGTCTGGAGAGCATGGGCCCGGGACTTGGCGTCGGAACAGGCCAGGGTGGTGCCTTCGATGGAGCCCGGTTTATGCGTGGGAAGGTCGTGTTTGTCGGCTTGGGGCATGGGATGAAAGAAACTGACGAGGGGTCAGGTTCCGTAGGCGATGGCGGATTTGACGGTGCGGGCGAAACCGGCAACGGATCCGAAGGTATCGTCCACCGAACTGGGCTCGTAGCCGCAATGAACCATGCAGTCGCGGCACTTTTCGTTGCCGCTCTTGTGACCGTACTTGTCCCACTCGGTGTCCTCGATCAGTTCCTTGAAGGTTGGAACATATCCCTCCTGCAGGAGATAGCAGGGCTTCTGCCAGCCAAAGATGTTGTAGGTGGGGTTGCCCCAAGGGGTGCACTCGTAGTCGACGTTGCCCTGAAGAAATTCGAGGAAGTTGGGTGAGAGATTGAATTTCCAGGACTTTTTCCGGTTGGCCAGGATCTGATGGAAGAGTTTCTTGGTCCGGTCGCGACCCAGGAAGTGCTCCTGATCAGGAGCTTTTTGGTAGCTGTATCCGGGGGAGAGCATCATACCTTCCACGCCCAGCTTCATCATTTCGTCAAAGAAAAGGCGGACACGCTCGGGATTGGTGCCTTCGAAAAGGGTGGTGTTGGTGGTGACGCGGAATCCGCGTTTCACAGCTTCCTTGATGGCCTCCACGGCGGTGTTGTAGGTGCCGTCGCGGCAGACGGCGGCATCGTGCTCGGCTTCGAGCCCGTCCATGTGGACGCTGAAGGTCAGGAATTTGGTTGGCTTGAAGAGGTCGATTTTCCGTTTGAGCAGAAGGGCGTTGGTGCAGAGATAAATGTATTTTTTGCGGGC
>RGYX01000244.1 GCA_010031845.1 Verrucomicrobiota bacterium | reverse complement strand
GGCTGCGGTAAATTCGTTGGTCTCTGCGCCGGGCTGAACCAGTAGCAGGCGATAACCCGAGGGATAGAGGGAGGAGCCTACCCCTTGGCCGTTGAGGGTGGTGTTCCATGTTGGGTTTCCTCCCTGGACGTCCCGCAGATCCCCCAGAATGGACTGCGCGACCAAGGCCGCCTGGGTTTGCTCGTAACTTTCCTTGCTCATATTGAGCCCAAGGGGGAAGAGGCCGATGATGGAGGTGAAGGCGACCGCCGCCACGCCCATGGCGATCACGACCTCGGTTAAGCTAAACGCAGATGGCTCACGCCAAGGTCGCCCACGACGGAGAGGGGGGATTTGATTTGGGAATTCGAAATGCGGAATGCGGAAATTGAGAAAAGGGAATTTTGAAAAACGGTCCTGCATGGTGGCCTGAGCGGACTTGGCGTGAGAAAAGAAACTCATGGGGCGGGGGCAAGGGTGGGGATCGCCCGGCCCGTGTAGCGGTTGAGGCGGACGGTTTCGAAGTTGGTCATTTTTGAGATCGGGTTGGTGGTGGTGCCGTTGACTGTGCCTTCGAAATAAGAGATGCCGTTGGTGGGAACGATGGTGGAATTATTTTCATCCAATCCACCATCGGACTGGAAAATGACAGCGGGAAAATTCCCAGTGTTGCTGGAGGTCAGAATCCGGAACGAGATGTTGGTGGCCGTGGGAAGATTGGCGGGCTTGAGAGAGTTGGGAAAAAAGACGATTCCCTGCGGCAACACGATCCAGGGGCCCACCATGGTGGCGGGGCTGGTCGAGTTGGTGGGATTCCAGGAGACGACCGCCATGGAGCGGTATTTGTAGGCTTCGCCGTTGGAAAAAGTTGAATCGGGAAAAATCACCGCAGCGTTCGTCCCGGTGCTGATAGCGGTGTTCCGTGCTACTTCCATGGCTCCCAAAAGTTGGGCCAGAGCCTGTTTCCGGCCGCCACTTCCCGTCAGGCCTTTGATGGCCGGCACTCCCACCACGGCCAGGAGGGCAATGATGCCGATCACCGCCATCAACTCGACCAAGGTGAAGGCTTGGCTGAAACGCGGTTGCAGTCTGGAGGAAGAAGAAGAGACGAGTCTAAATTTGATAACGAGGCTCACACTTAAGTTGCGTACGCCAATAATTTACAATGTCAATACGAAGGAAAAAGTAGTCAAAAATTTCTAACTTACAACAACTTACATCTTTGGCCAGCTAGTGATCCATTTATTCGTATTGGCACCGCCGGTGGTCTGTCCCGCGGTTGACCAAATGAGTGGGGCGTAGGTGCCGTCGGAGTTGTAGCCATAGGCGTAGCCCCACGGGTCGATAAAGTATGGGTTGGCGGTGTTTGTGCTGCTGACCATCGAGGGTTTTGGTTCAAAGTAGCGTTTTGTCGAAGGGGCTAAACTGTACTGGTTGGCGCCAAAGAGCCCGGAGAACAATGTCTGGCCGGCGGTGGTGTATGCGGTTGCGGTAGGCGAGAAACTGGAACTTGGGTCGGCGCTCGTGTTGGTGGCCGCAATTTCGGTTTTGGCCTGGCTGGTGGCGCCATGGCGTCGCACGGCACCGGCGGCGCCCAAGGTCAGGCCGGCGAGGATGCCGATAATCGTGATGACTCCCAGGAGCTCGACCAAGGTGAAGGCGGAAAGCCGTTGAGGCATGGGGACCATGGAGTCGCGGCAGGGTTCGCTTTTATGCTGGTGGAAAGTGCCGTGAATGGGTGTAGTCATCATCATGAACCTATCTTTGCGGCAAAATTTTCCAAACCGAAAAGATTCCTCTTTCACGCTGGTCGAGCTTTTGGTTGTCATCTCCATCATTGGGCTTCTGGCCGGTTTGGGGTTCCCCGCGATCAACGGGGCCATGAAGGCAGGCAAGAAGGCGGAGGTGGCG
>RGYX01000243.1 GCA_010031845.1 Verrucomicrobiota bacterium | reverse complement strand
ATTCCAGGTTGAGAGGCTCAAGACAGGGACCCCCCCGCGGCTAAACAAAAGAAGCATCGATTTTGACAAGCTGGATCCTCAGCACGGAGACGATCCCGCCCCAAACTTCAGCTTCATGGTCGACACAATTGAGCGGGCAGGGGACAAAATATTCACCCTGAACCACTGGAAAGACGGCCTGTTCCACGTGGAACAAATGCCATGCTGGATTACTTATACCACCGAAAATACAGCCCAAATAATTAGGAAAAACCTAGGAAGGTCCCCATTGTATTGTGGTGTCATTCAAGGTGTTGGGCCAAGATACTGTCCTTCTATTGAGGACAAGATAGTCAAGTTTCCTGATAAAGAAAGGCATCAGATATTTTTGGAGCCCGAGGGGAGGCATACGAACGAGTATTATGTGAACGGAACGGATGTTCAACCAGTCTTCCGTTTGATGTGCAAATTGAGATGATTCGATCGATTCCCGGGTTGGGGGCGGCAGAATTCTTGCGGCCGGGTTATGCCGTAGAATACGACTACTGCCCGCCTACGCAGCTCTGGCCAAGTCTCGAGACCAAGTTGGTGAGGGGACTGTATTTTGCAGGGCAACTAAACGGCACCTCGGGTTACGAAGAAGCGGCGGGGCAGGGCATTCTGGCGGGAATCAATGCGGCTCTCTCCTCGAGAGGGGCGGAGCCGTGGAAGCCGGGGAGGCATGAATCGTACATCGGCGTGATGGTGGACGATCTCGTGACCAAGGGAACCCGCGAGCCGTATCGGATGTTCACCTCCAGGGCAGAGTACCGGCTACTCTTGAGGCAGGATAACGCCGATCTTCGGCTGACCGAGAAGGGGGCGGAGCTTGGCTTGGCCTCCGCCGAGCGGGTGCGGCGCACGAGGGAAAAACGGAACCAAATTGACGAATGCCGCTCCAAGCTCGGCAAGGTGAGACGCGAGGGAAAGACGTTGGAGGAATGGCTGCGCAGACCCCACGTGAGTTGGAATGATTTGCCGGAGGAGTTTCAGCGGTTGCCTGGAGAAATTGCGGAGGCGGTGGAGGCCGACGTCAAATACTCCGGATACATCGCCCGGGATCTGGAACGGATCGGAACGCTGAAGGAGATGGAAAATCGGGCGATACCCGAAAATTTCAATTACGAGACCGTGGTTGGGCTGAAAAAGGAGGCACGGCAAAAATTGATGGAGATTCGTCCTCGGACCTTTGGTCAGGCGGCCCGAATTTCAGGGGTCAACCCCTCGGATATTTCCGCCCTCGCGGTTTGGGCAGCGCGTTAAATTTTGCGGAACTTTACAGCTCGCGATTCAGCTTCCTGGCGGTTTGCCCCTTGATGGCGCTGTAAAGAATGGCCTGTTCGCCATACTCGATCCAAGGGCCAAAGGGCACCTGATCGTCCTCGACAAACTTCCAATCGGTTTTGTCCAGCCCGCTTAAGCCAAGGTAGTCGCGGACCGCCGGCGAGACGTCTAGGCCGGCCCGGGAATAACGGGTGGGTCTTTCCTCTCCAAAAACGTATTCGGCATGGTCGTAGCGCAGGGGGCCCACATCTTCCCACTGAGCGTAGCAAACCTTGTTTTGGAACCTAATCATGACCCAGCGGCCTTTGCACTGGGATTCCATGTGATCCTTTTTAAAGTCGGCCTCGCTCCACCAGGGGACGTACTTGCGGGACTTCTCCGGAAAGGCGATGTCGTTGAAGGGAAGGGCGACGTAGAAGGGATTCAGGGTAGGGGCAAACTTCTTGGGCAAACTCGCTTCACGGAACTTTTTGGCGTCCTTTCGGTCGTCCGGACAGTCAATCCCCCCGAAATTCTTTTTCCAAAATTCATCCCAGGCGCTTTTAATGTTTTGCGTCGAGCTGATGCTGGTTCCACCTTGGCCGATCCA
>RGYX01000242.1 GCA_010031845.1 Verrucomicrobiota bacterium | reverse complement strand
CTCAAGCGGGATGCGATTCCCAAGGTGGTCATCAACAACCTCTACAAGCACACCGCGCTGGAGAGTAGTTTTGGGGTGATCATGTTGGCGCTCGATGGGCGGCGTCCAAAGTTGCTGCCCATGCGCGAGATGCTTCTCTGTTATCTCGAGCATCGGCGGGAAGTGGTCATTCGCCGCACAAAGTTTGACCTTAGGGTCGCGGAAGATCGGGCCCACATTCTGGAGGGATATAAAAAGGCCCTCGATCACCTTGATGACTTCGTGAAAATCATCCGGGCTGCCAAGGATCGACAGGGGGCCAAGGAGAAACTGGTCGCGAAGTACAAGCTCAGCGATCGCCAGGCGGATGCGATCCTCGAACTGCGCTTGTACCAATTGACAGGATTAGAGAGGGAGAAGATCGAGGAGGAATATCTGGCCGTGATCCAGAAAATCGAGGAACTCCGCAGCATCCTGGCCAGCGAGAAAAAGGTTTACGCCATCATTAAAAAGGAGCTTCTCGAAATTAAAGAAAAGTATGCGGACAAGCGGCGCACCCAGATCGTCAAGGATGAGGGTGAGATCGATGTGGAAGATCTGATCGCCAAGGAAGGGGCCCTGATCACTCTTTCCCATGCCGGCTACATCAAACGAACTTCAGCCGATAGCTACCGGGCGCAGAAACGTGGCGGCAAAGGAGTGATCGGCATGAAATCCAAGGAGGAAAAGGGGGAAGAGGCGGACACTGACTTTGTGGAGCATCTTTTCTCCGCCACCACCCACGATTACCTCATGTTCTTCACCAGCACGGGACGGGTGTACGTGGAGAAGGTTTATGAAATTCCCGAAATGGGAAGAACGGCGCGTGGAAAGTCCATCGCCAACGTCCTGGCGCTGCAACCCGGGGAGAAGATTGCTGCCTTGATTTGCGTGCAGGAGTTCACCGATAAACAGCATTTGGTGATGGCCACATCCTCGGGCATCGTGAAGAAGACCAACCTTTCCGACTATGCCAACTTCCGTAAGGGCGGAATTATCGGCATCAAGGTTGAGCAGGGGGATGAGCTGATCGGGTGCGCTCTGACCAACGGCAAACAGGAGATCGTATTGGTGACGGCGGAGGGCATGAGCCTTCGCTTTCACGAAGACCAGTTGCGGGATCAGGGGAGAGCGACCGTTGGGGTATATGGCATCCGACCGGAGAAGAAGGACAAAGTGGTGGGTGCGGCGGTGGTTGATCCCAAAGCCACGTTGTTGGTGGTGGGTGACAACGGGGTGGGGAAGCGAACCTCCTTTGACGATTATCGGAGCCAGACCCGGGGAGGGAAGGGCATTATCACCATGAAGACGACGGACAAGACCGGTTTGGTGGCCGGCGCTATTTCGGTGAAGGATGATGACGAGATCATGCTGATCACGGTCAAAGGACAGATGGTCCGAACCAAGGTCAAAGATATCCGGGAATCAGGTCGAAACACCCAAGGTGTGTATCTGGTCAGGTTGCAAAAAGGGGATCGTCTTCAAGGCGTGGCCCGAGTGGTGGAACCCGAGGAGGATGACGGCCAGCTTGAATTAGGCACGTGAGACCCTGGGTTGGATTTGCCCTGCTCTTGGGCTTGCTCAACGGCGGCCTGAAGGCTGCTCCCAGGGATGAGCCTTTGGAGCGCATCGGATTTGGATCCTGTTACAAACCCGAAAAACAGACCTCATTGTGGGCGGAGGTGAAGAAATTGGATCCCCAGCTTTGGATCTGGCTGGGAGATAATTTTTACAACGACTGGGTCGGGGGAAAGTATATCCGCTTCAATGATGACCCCCATGCGTTTACCAAAGGTTACGAGAAGCTAGGAAAGAGCGAGGGGATGGCGGCTTTGCAGAAACTCAGGCCTGACCATGTCATGGCCACCTGGGACGACCATGACTTCGGCAAAAATGACGCG
>RGYX01000241.1 GCA_010031845.1 Verrucomicrobiota bacterium | reverse complement strand
TGGTCGGCCGTTCCGGATAAAGATGGGAGCGATTGTAGACTGTGACCGCGTGCCCGCGCAGAGCCAACCTACCCCCCAACTCTTCGACTAATGTCTCAAATCCGGAATACCGGGCTGGCACCCCACGACAACCCAAGAAGGCGATCGAAACCCCCTCCTCCCTTCGTGGTGGCTCCAGCCCCACACCGCTCAAGGCATAGCGCCACAAAAAGCGGGTGTTATTTTTCAAGTATCGCCAGAACAGGCGGCGTGGTTCCTGAACGGTTCGGTAAAGCCATTCAAACCCGGATCTTTGAATCCACCGGGGGGCCTGCTTGACCACTTTGGAGTGGAAATCAAAGGCGGCTCCCACCCCGCACATCACCGTGGTGTGGAGCTTGGGCAGGTATTCCGCCATAAAACGCTCCTGTTTTGGGGTGCTCAACCCGATCCAGGTCATGTCTGGCTTGAGATCCTCAAACCTCTTTTGCAGTTCCAAGTTTTGCTCCGGAGAAAGTGCCCCAAAGGGAGGAGTGTAGGTTCCCACGATGCGGATTCCGGGGAACCTCTCTTCCAGTCGTTTCTGCAAAAGCTCCGCGATTCCCGGCCTTCCCCCGTAAAGAAAATGCGTGAATTTTCCGTCCCGGGTGGCCCCCGCCATTTCCAGCATCAGATCGGGTCCATACACCCGGTCCACCTCACGATGTTTTTTCAGCCAGCTGACCCAGACCATCGGCATGCCGTCAGGAGTCGTCAAAAAAGATTCGTTCAGGATCTGGCGAAATTTGGAATCATCCTGCGCCTCGATCACCCCATGCACCCCGGTGACGCAGATGTAGCCTTTTTTTCTTTTTTCCAACCGTTCGAGAATGGTTCTTTTGGCCGAATCCAGATTGAGGGCGCTGATGCCCACCCCCAAGACCTCCACCCGCTCTTTGGATTCGAACATCCGGCCGATTTTGCCCCCCCCGCGGCCTTGGAGCCAGCCTCAAGACCCCATCGTCAAACTAAGGTTTTATCTCCTTTTGGATCCACGCGTACGTTTTCGCCAACCCGTCTTTGAGTCGGGTGTCCGGCTCCCAGCCCATCAGTTTTCGGATCAACGTGTTCAGATTATATTTCCTTTTGAGCTTCACCCCAGCGATCTCCTCGGCGATGTCGACGAGCTGGTTGATGGAGACCATCTCCGCGCTGCCCAGATTGATCGGTTCCCGGATATCGCTCGCCATAATTTCGGTGGATCCCTTGATGCAGTCGTCAATGTACATAAAGCTGCGGGTCTGCTGCCCGTCGCCCCAGATTTCAATCTCCCCGGTCTTTTTTTTCTGGGCCTCAATGACCTTGCGGCAAATGGCCGCCGGCGCTTTTTCGCGGCCTCCATCGTACGTTCCGTGAGGGCCGTACACGTTGTGATAACGGACGATCCGGGTTTCCAGCTTGTAATCCTCCCGGAAATGCCGACACATCCGCTCACTGAAGAGCTTTTCCCATCCATACCCGTCTTCCGGCATCGCGGGATAGGCGTCGGCTTCCTTCAGTCCTGGATTTTCTGTGGTGGTCTGTTTGTCCGCCGCATAAACACAGGCCGAGGAGGCGTAAAAGAACCGCTTGGCCCCGGCCTCCTTGGCCGCCATCAATAGGTGGGTATTGATGAGAACCGAAAGCATACATTCGGCCTTATGCAGTTCGATGAAGCCCATCCCGCCCATGTCGGCGGCCAGATTGTAAATCCACTCCATCCCCTGAGCCGCCTTCTGGCACGCCCCGATCTCCCTTAAATCCATCTGTTGGTTGTCCACGTCCTCAAACTTCTGATACCACTCGCCCAAAGGTTTTAGGTCCACCGCCCGGATATGCTTGATTCCCTGACGACGCAGGTGGGCCACCAAGTGACCCCCAATGAATCCACCCGCGCCCGCGACAAGGATGGAAGACTTGGGG
>RGYX01000025.1 GCA_010031845.1 Verrucomicrobiota bacterium | reverse complement strand
GCCAAGGCGCGCCGCGCCAGATCGTATCCGCTTCCCCCGTCCCCCAACAGGTGGCCATGTCCACCGGCCCCCGTCTTTTTCCCATTTTTTTTCCCCACCACGTTGCTGCCCGTACCGGCGATAACCAAAAAGCCGTCCCCCGCACCCCAGGCCGCCGCCAGAGCCGAGTCCACATCCTGACCGACCACCACCTTGGCGACCTTGGGCCAGACGAACCGAAGAGCAGAGCGAATGAGGGAAAATTCCGCCGCTCCCCGCGCGCCGGCAAAACCGCCCCCGATGGCCCCAGGTTGTGCCGGCAAAGCGCGGGAAATCTGGCGGAAAATCTTTTTCAGCCCCTCCCCCCCCACCAACATGACGTTTCCCGGCCCGGCCTGCCCTTGCGCCATAACCCTCCCGCCCGGGCCAAGCAAAACCCAGGTGGTCTTCGTACCCCCACCCTCGATGCCAAGGATGAGGCCCCCTTCTTTCACGTTGCCCTGCTTCACTCTCCGTTCAAAATGCCCTTCCGATGAGTTCTCTGCGATGGAAAAACTTTCTGCCGCCCGCCCTCTACTATGCCGCCATTCTCAGCGTTTCCGCCCTGCCATCCAAGCGGATCCAGGAAGTTAACTCCTTCTTTCCGCTCCCGAACGACAAGGTGATGCACCTGGCCGTCTACACCGGGTTCGGTTTCGTGCTCGCCGGCCTTCCTTACCCCTCCGCCGCCATCGGGATGGCTGGATCCGCCCTCGGCGCCCTGGATGAGCAGTCCCAACGCCTTTCCCCCGGTCGCGATGTCTCCGTGCGGGACTGGATGGCTGATGTTCTGGGAATTTCCCTGGGCATTCTTCTGCGCCGACGCCGCCGGTGAGCTTGTCAGTCGCCCAGCGCTACGCCCGCCTCCTCGACGAGGTCCGCCGTCATGACCGCCTTTACTACGTCGAGGCCCAGCCGGAAATTTCCGATACCGCCTACGACCGCCTGTACCGGGAGCTGGTTGATTTGGAGAAATCCCATCCCGAGTTGGCCGATGAAAATTCCCCCACCCGAAAAGTGGGCGGCACTCCTCTCGACTCGTTTCGAACCGTGGCCCATGCGGTTCCGATGCAGAGTCTCAACAACACCTACAGCGAAAGGGAGCTGGAAGAGTTTCTCGCCCGGGTGGAGAAAAACCTGCACGGCCAGAAAGCCGAGTTCGCCATCGAGCCCAAAGTGGATGGCGTGGCCGTCAGCGTTCGGTATGAAAAAGGCCGCCTGGTCCAGGGCCTAACCCGGGGTGACGGGGAAAAAGGCGACGACATCACGGAAAACCTGAAAACCGTCCGCACCCTGCCGCTTTCCGTCCCCGGCTTGCCGGTGGTGATCGAATTCCGCGGGGAAGTTTATCTTCCGCAAGCCGCCTTCGATTCCATGAACCGCACGAGGGAAAAACAGGGGGAAGCGCTTTTTGCCAATCCCCGCAACGCCGCCGCGGGAACCCTCAAACTGCTCGATTCGCGGGAAGTGGCCCAGCGGCCGTTGGCGGTGGTTTTCTACGGGCTCGGGGAAACCTCCGGTTCCAAATTGACCAACCAAATCGACCTCCACCAACAGATCCTGGCTTGGGGTCTGCCGGGCCACAGCTGGTTTCGCCCTGTGCAAGGAACCCCGGAGGTTCTTCAGGCAGTCCGCGAGCTCGACCAAGCCCGCACCAAGTTTCCCTTCGCCACCGACGGCGCCGTCATCAAGGTCAGCCGCTTCGATCAACAAAAAATCCTCGGCTCCACCGATAAGGCCCCTCGGTGGGCGATCGCCTACAAATACGCGCCGGAGCAGGCCGAGACCCGCTTGCATGCCGTCACCTTCCAGGTCGGCCGGACGGGAGTGATCACACCGGTGGCGGAACTGGAGCCGGTCCAGCTCAGCGGCACCACGGTCGCCCGCGCGACCCTGCACAACTTCGAGGAGATCTCCCGCAAGGACATCCGGGTGGGCGACTCGGTGACCGTCGAGAAAGCGGGGGAGATCATCCCGGCGGTGATTTCCGTGAACCTGAAGAAGCGACCCAAAAACTCCCGTCCCATTCCGATCCCCACCCACTGCCCGGTTTGCCAAGGGCCCCTCGTGAAGGAAGAAGTGTTCCTCCGGTGTTGTTCCCGCGATTGCGTGGGACAGCTCAAACGCCGGCTGCAACACTTTGCCCATCGCGGCGCCATGGATATCGAAGGCATGGGAGAGGCCATGGTCGGCCAGTTGATCGACGCCGGATTGGTGCAACATCTCGAACAGATCTACGACCTCAACCAGCAGGAACTGGAAAAGCTGGAGCGGATGGGCGAGAGGTCCGCCGGCAACTTGGTGGAGGGAATCGCCGCCAGCAAGAAGCGGCCCTTGGGCCGGCTCATTTTTGCCCTTGGCATTCCCCAGGTCGGCGCTGTTTTGTCGGAAGCCCTGGCCCGCCACTTCCATTCCTTGGATGCCCTGACCAAGGCGAAAGTGGCCGACCTGGTTCAGGTGAAGGACGTGGGGGAAAAAGTGGCGGAGGAGATTGTGGCATTTTTTGGAGAAGCCTCGACCCGGCGACTGGTTCAAGCCCTGAAAAAAGCCGGTCTCAACCTCCACGCCCTGCCCGCGGAACTGGAAATTCGGGGGGGTGTCTTTTCGGGTAAAAAATTTGTCATCACGGGAACCCTCAGCCAACCGCGGGAAGAATTTATCCGCCGGATCCAGTCGCAAGGCGGCTCGGTGGCCGGATCGGTCAGCGCCAAGACGGATTTCGTTTTGGCAGGGGAGGACGCCGGGTCCAAACTGGAGAAGGCGCGTGCTTTGGGGGTTCGAGTTATTTCCGAAAAAGAGTTTGAAAAGCTTGTCGGGTAGATTTCCCGGGCGCGATAATCACGGAGTGCCCAAATTGAACCTTCCCCGTCTTTTATTTCCGCTTTGGCTTGCGTTTCTCTCCCCTCTTTTCGCCCAATCGGGCAGTCCGGCTGCCGCCGAGGACGCCGAGATTGAGCGGAGAAAAATCCTGAAGGCCGCTGACCAAGTGGAGCGGATGGATCAGGAATTTGACAAAATTCAAAGCCGGGTCACCTCCCTCGAGCAGCTATTGGAGGAGGTCAAACAGCAATCCCAGTCCCTCAAGGAAAGCCTGGCCAGTGCCTCAGCCAAGGCCGCGCAGGATCGTTCCGCCCTTTTGGATGAGGTTTCCAAGATGCTGGCGGAACGAAAGGAGAAGGAGAAAACCAAGGAAAAAGCTCCTGCGGCTAGCGCCCCCAAGGCCACCGAGGGATACGAGCATGTCGTGGCCAAAGGCGACACCCTCAGCTCAATCGTGCAGGCCTATAACGAGGAATATAAACTCAAACTGACCGTCGAATCCGTACGCAAAGCCAACCAATTAGGCAAGGATGCCCCCCTCAAGGTCGGGCAAAAGCTGGTCATCCCAGCCCATTAATTTCCGGTGACCACCCCTGCCTCCCTCTACCGCCTGCAGAAACAGCAGACAGGGCGAATTTTGGGGCCGATGGATTTGGATCATCTCAAGGCTTTGGGCAACCAGTCCCTGATTGCCCCGGATGATTTGATCCAAGTGGATGAGGGCCCCTGGGTCAAAGCTCCCGAGATTGGGGCCTTGGAGATGATATGGTGGGTGGAACCGCTGGACGGTCCCCGTTACGGCCCGACCACCGCCGGAACGATTGCGGAATTTTTACAAAGTGGGCAGCTGGGGGGTTCGGAGTTGGTTACCCACAGCCGGACAAAAGAGACCTACACCGTCACCGAATTTCTCGAAGAAATCAGCCGGCGCCGGGCCGCCCGCCTGAAGAGCCGAACCATCAAATTGGAGGAGGCTCCCGAGGCGGCAGAGGCGACCGCCAGCAGCCCCGCCTTTGACGCCGCGCTGCGGCTAAGGATCAAACAGTTGGAAACAGATTTGGCCAACGCCGTGCAGCAGCTCGACCAGCAATCGCATGAGCTGGCCCGTCTGCGGGGCCTTCTGGGCAAATCCGGCCTTTCGGTTTGACCCTACCTCCGGGCCTCCGCTACTCTTTCGTGTTCAACAGTTTCCCTTATGCGACACACCATTTCCGTTGTTGTTCAGAACCGATTCGGGGTCCTCACCAGGATCGCCGGCCTTTTCAGTGGCCGGGGATTCAACATCGACACCCTCAACGTCGGACCCACGCAGAACGACAAGATCTCCCGGATGACTATCGTGGTGGTGGGCAACGATCAGGTTCTCGAGCAGGTCGTCAAACAGCTCAATAAGCTCGTGGACGTCCTCGAGGTCCATGACTTCAAGGATGGCGACGTCATCGACCGCGAATTGATCTTGCTCAAGGTGAAAGCCTCTTCCGCCACCCGACCGGAAGTCATGCAGATTTGCGATATTTTCCGCGCCAAAATCGTGGACGTACAATCCGCCAGCCTCTCCATCGAGGTGACCGGCGATGAGAGCAAAATCGACAAGTTCCTCCAACTCATGAAACCCTTCGGCATCCTGGAGCTCAGCCGAACCGGCCGAATCGCCCTGCCCCGCAAGTAAGTTTCCCCCGAACCACCACCCCTAACCGGAGAATACCCCATGCCCGCCCGCATCTATCACGACAAAGACGCCAGTCTCAACCCCCTACGCCGACGCAAAGTCGCCGTGATCGGCTTCGGCTCCCAAGGCCATGCCCACGCCCTCAATCTCAAGAATAGCGGGATTCGGGTAACCATCGGACTCTACAAGGGCAGCAAGTCGATCCCCGTGGCCAAAAAGCACGGGTTCAAGGTTCTCCCCACCGCGGAGGCCGTGCGGGGTGCCGACGTGATTTTTGTCGCGGTGCCCGACCTGAAAATCCCTTCCGTTTACGAGAAGGACATCGCCCCCAACCTGCGTAAGGG
Source organism: Verrucomicrobiota bacterium (assembly GCA_010031845.1). GTDB lineage: Bacteria > Verrucomicrobiota > Verrucomicrobiia > Methylacidiphilales > Verrucolacustridaceae > Verrucolacustris. Next base: position 4,766 of record RGYX01000025.1, on the reverse strand, counting down.
CCAGTGCCTGCTGTTCAGCCACGGATTCGCCATCCACTACAAAACCGTCCGCCCACCGAAGAATGTCGATGTAATCCTGGTGGCCCCCAAGGGTCCGGGCCACATCGTTCGCCGCCAGTATCAGGAGGGCCGGGGCGTTCCCGCCTTGTTTGCCGTTCAACAAAATCCCTCCGGACAGGCACGGGCCATCGCCATGGCCTGGGCCCGGGGAATCGGCGCCACCCGCGCCGGCCTGCTCCAGACGACCTTCAAGGAAGAGACCGAAACGGATCTCTTTGGCGAACAGGCCGTGCTTTGCGGGGGAACCTCGGCGCTCATTCAGGCGGGTTTTGAGGTTCTCGTGAAAGCCGGATATCAACCGGAAGTCGCTTATTTCGAGGTCCTGCACGAACTGAAACTGATCGTGGACTTGATCAACGAATCCGGAATCGCCGGCATGCGCTTCTCCATCTCCGAAACCGCCAAGTACGGGGACGTTACCCGCGGCCCCCGCGTGGTGGATGGCCGGACGAAGAAGGCCATGCAGTCGGTCCTGCAGGAGATCCGTAATGGAAAATTTGCCCGGGAGTGGGTCAAAGAGAGCCGCACCGGCATGAAGCGCTATCACAAACTTCTCAAGCTGGGCGAAAAGCACCCCATCGAAAAAACCGGTGCCCGCCTCCGTGGTTTGATGCCCTGGATCCGTCGCCGGAACCTCAAGGGCGCCCAAGCCGCCTACTAAAGAGCACGAGGCCAACCTCCCCGACGGAGGTGCAACGTAAGCCTTTTCAGGCTAGGCTCATCCCATGCCCAGTGACCGTATTCTGATTTTCGACACGACTCTTCGGGACGGAGAGCAGTGCCCCGGCGCGGCTATGACCCCCCGCCAAAAACTCGAGGTCGCCAGGCAGCTTGCCCGGTTGGGGGTCGACATCATTGAGGCGGGCTTTCCCATTGCCAGTCAGGGGGATTTCGATTCCGTTAAGGAGATCGCGCGAACAGTCCGCGGTCCGGTCATCTGTGGCTTGGCCCGCTGTGTGCCGGCCGATATCGACGCCGCCGGTGCGGCGGTAAAGCCCGCCGGAAAAAAAGGCCGGATCCACGTCTTTCTTGGCACCAGCAAGATTCACCGCGAGTTCAAATTGGGGAAAGCCCGGGATGAAATTCTACGGCTGGCGACCGATGGAGTCCGGCGGGCCTGCCGATTCACCTCCAATGTGGAGTTTTCCCCGGAGGATGCCTCCCGCACCGAAATTGATTTCCTCGTGGAGGTGGTGGAGACAGCCATCGGTGCAGGAGCAACCACCATCAACCTCCCCGACACCACCGGCTACGCCACCCCGGAGGAGTACGGCCGGATGTTTGCCGAAGTCATTGCTCGGGCCCGCGGATCGGAGAACGCCGTTTTCAGCACCCATTGCCACAACGACTTGGGGCTGGCCGTGGCCAATTCGCTTTCCGGTGTTCAATCCGGGGCCCGCCAGATCGAGTGCACCCTGAACGGAATCGGGGAACGCGCCGGAAACGCGGCCTTGGAGGAGATCGTGATGGCCCTGCGCACCCGCCAGGATGTTTTCTCCCATCTGACCACCGGTATTCAGACCCGGGAGATTGTACGCTCCTCCCGTCTGGTCTCCGCCGCCTGCAGCTTTGCTATTCCCCGCAACAAGGCGATCGTTGGACTGAATGCCTTTGCCCACAGTTCGGGCATCCATCAGGACGGGATTCTAAAGAAACGGGAGACCTACGAGATTATGGACCCGGAGGAGGTCGGTTGGGGCAAAACCGAACTTCCCCTGACCAAGCACAGCGGGCGTGCGGCGGTGGCTTCGCGCCTGAAGCATCTTGGCTATTTGCTCAAGCCTGCCGAGTTGCAGGCAGTGTTCAGCCGCTTCAAGGACATCGGCGACCGGAAGAAGTTCGTTTATGACGACGATTTGGTTTCCCTGGTGGGTGCCCAGATCCAGGTCGCCCGGGAGACCTACAGCTTGGAGAGTCTCCATGTCGAATCCGGCACCGGGAAAAAACCGATGGCCAGGATTGCCCTGAAGCACGGCCGCAAAACGCTGGCCGCCACCGGCTCCGGGGATGGCACTGTGGATGCAGTGCTCAAAACGATCGATCGGATTACCGGACTCAGGGGCCATTTGATGGATTATCAGGTAAGAGCCGTCACGGAGGGAAAAGACGCGGTGGGAGAAGTGAGTCTGAGCGTGCGCTTTGATGCCAAGGGAGAGCCGGCCGCCGGCCGGGCCGCGGCCACGGATGTGATTGAATCAAGCGGCCGGGCCTATCTGGCGGCCACCAACCGGTGGATCGCCGAAGGCGGCCGGGCCTCAAAAAAGACCCGGCGCACCTTGGGCCATCCTTAACGAATTAGTCGTAGCTCGGATTCCGCGGTCCGCTCTCGTAATCAAATTCCGAGGAACGTTCCGGACGGTCTTCGCGGGGAGGACGATCGTCCCGTCGATCCCGACGCGGACCTCCGTCCCTTTCGCCCACCGATTTGGCGCCATTCACAATCAGTAAGCGGCCCATGAAGTCCGTATCATGGAGTTTCTTGGCCGCATCCTGAGCGCCTTCCAGGGTCTGCATCTCGACAAAGCCAAAGCCTTTCGAGTTGGATCCTTTATCGCGCACCACCTCGACATTCTTCACCCCCGCCACCTTGGCGAAGTGATCAAAGATGTCACTTTCGGAAGCGTCATAGGAGAGGTTGCCAACGTAGAGCCGCGGGGTGAGCACCTCCATCGGGGGTGCCGAACGCGGCGGGCGTGGCGCCCGGGGGGCATCCGTGCGGCCGTTGCGAGGACGGTCGAACGAGGAAGCAGGCTTGGAAGATCCACCCCCCAGTCCGATCAATTTCTTCAAAAATCCCCAAAAACCTCCGCCTCCCGATTTGTGTTCGCGACGGGGTCCACCCCGATCCCCACCATAACGGTGGTGGCGACGGCGACGGCGTTCGTGGGGCCCGCCTCCCTGGCGGGAACCGTATCTTGGATTGTGACTCATGTTTAACTGTGCGGCGGGAAGATAGGGCCCGAGCGGACCAATCGGGCGAACAGCGCCCGAGGGACGGAGGGGGTGGCCGGAACGGCCAATCCTTCAACTCCGTGAGGTTCTTATCGTTCTCTTTGGGTCTGCGAGAAGGGTGGGAGCGCTGAATTGGATCCGGGCAAGATCTTGGTCGATCACAACCCCCGAATCAGAGCGCTTTTTGCGCAACTTCCCGCCGTACTCCTTTCAAGGGGATCATCCTATCTGCTAATAAACCCTATTGCAAGCAAATCGCAAGGTTTTGAATTGCAATGTCTTATATCAATAATGGGGTATTATGTGCTGGCTTTTGCCTCCAGCATGGGAGCAACGTTCACGCTCCCCCCACTGAGATAAAAACCCGCGCCCGCCTGCTGAGGCAGAAGCATCATGGCCAAGGCCTCTTTCCAAGTGCCATCGACCCAGTACGGGTTGCCCAAGAAATCTCCCGTTTGGCCAAATTCCCCGTAGAACCAGGTATAGTTGTCGAGTCCCTCGGCAAATCCGCCCTGCTGAGCCACCACCAGGGTTTTTCTTCCGTCCAAACCATCCTCCGCCTGACAGATCAGCTCTCCTCCATCCTGCAGAGTCCAGCGGACGTCCCAGTATGTGGTATCTCCCTCCGTCCAGGTGGACCCGTAGGTGCGAACCATCTGACTGAGAGCCCGCGCAAAGCGGTTCCAATCATCCACCGCCCATTCACTGGGCTGGAGAATCTGCTGAACCCGCTGAAGGCGGGTCCGCCATTCCTGGGTGATACGACGAAGTTCAACGCGGCTGATCATGGAATGCTTACCGGCGACGTTCGCCCGAATCCCCTTCCAGATTGGAAAGCCGTTGCCGGAGAACTCCGATGTCCTTCTCCTGCCGACTCAACTGTGACTTCGCTTGCTCGAAAAAAGATTGTTGTTTGGCCAACTGTGCCCCGGCCGACTCCAGACCGCTGGCCAGCTCAGCATCCCGGGCCTGAAGGGAGGCCAGCTCCTTGTTGAACCTCTGCTCCATCTGGTCCACGGTCACGCTCTGCCTCTGGATCTGTTTCCACAAGACATAGCCCCCAAAACAGGAGAGCGTGGCGCACCCGACGATGATCAAAAGCAGGGCCAACCCCACTCCGCTAAGGATGGAACTGACCGCTTTCTGCTCTTTGCGTTGCCGGTCGATGCTGCGTTTGACATTCAGGGCACTTGGGGTGGATGGGTTCATGGCGGGTTCCTCTGGCTGGGTTTTTGAAGATGCGGTGGAGGTTTGATAGGTTGGGTAACCGGTCGGTCGTGGCGGTCCCTTAATGACCACCACATCCGGATCCTCTCCCCCCTGTTTGGAGGAAGAAGCTGCCGAACCGAACGGTAGTTCCGGCTCCCCGGCAGATGATGTTTGGCTGAAGGTTTCCTTCATGCGTCCTTGCCCCTCGGATCTCAGCACCCATCAGACGCTTGGCGAGCGATTCCTAATCCGTTTTTTACTTAATAACGAAAAAACTCCGACGGCCGCAACTCGGATAAGAAACAAGGCCGGTCAATGACCCTAAGCTCCCAAGGATTTCTTTTTTTGCTCCTTCCCCCAACCCTTTCCTCTCCGGATCAGGCTTTGGGCGTTGATTTGCACCGCCTCGTCAGGCCGGCGCCAAATCTCCTCAAGGATCTGACACACCGCCTCGTCAGTCCCCTTGGCATGATCGATTGCCAATCGCAAAAAATCATCACGGGTCCTCACAGGATAGAGCCCGGGACAAGCCCTGGCTCTTTCCT
>RGYX01000240.1 GCA_010031845.1 Verrucomicrobiota bacterium | reverse complement strand
GCTTGAGCGCATCACGGCAAACGGCCAACTCGATCAATACCTCATAAAGCGTTAAGAATCAAGCACTTACAGCGGCGCGCCCCGCCGCGCAGCGTAACCCCTTGAAAATCAAGCGCTTACAAATAGGTGCATATACTATCATACCCATGAGAAAATGTCAAGAATAAAAATGCAAAAAAAGAAAATAATTTTCTAAAAAATCTCTTGCGTTTTTGTGATTCTATGGTATGCTTGGATCATGAACTACTACGACGACAACTTCGGTCACTACAACATCGAATCTGAAGAGGATGTGGAATTCTACCACTCCATGCAGAGGCAATCCGTCTCCAAACGCTGCAAGGGCTGTGGCCGCATGGTGCGGATCAAGCGTGACTACGCTTACTGCAACTCCTGCGCGGACGCAAGAGAAAACGGGTTCGATTTTTAAAAAAAATCTCTTGACTTTTTCTTCCCCTCTGATACATTGAACTTATGAATAACCACTACTTCGCAGTCGTCAGCATCGTCAACCCTCGCGTGGTTTGCATGGGCCGCGCCATGCATCGCTCGCCAAAGCGCGCGATCTCGCTCGCCGTGGAGATGGCCACGCGCAAGCAAGAGGCGTTGCCTCTCTCCGAATACAACGTGGGCATGGAGTGGCTCACGCTGGAGCACAAGGGTCAAACGCTCGTTTCAAATCCCGTGCGCACGGGATGGGATCCTTGCACGCGCTCCTACAGGGCAGAGATGGAAAAGTGGTAAGTTGTTGAATATCAACAGCTTGCACGGGCGCGCCCCGCCGCGCGACGTAAGTTGTTGAAAATGAACGACTTAGGCAATCTGCTACGCAGATGCCATGCCAAGTCGCTTGTCAAGCACAAAAATAATTTTTTTTTAATCGCAAAAAATTCCTTGCATTTTTGCGCGGCTGTGCTACTCTATAAGCATGACAGAGAAAGAAAAAGAAATCGCAAAGCTCACCGCTCAACTGGAACAAATCGCGGAGGATCTTCTGGATCCCATGCTCGACGATCAAACGAGCGTTTTAATTAACGCGATGGGAAAAGTCCGCGAAAAAATCGCACGACTCGAAAAATAATCCTTGCAACCAAACTCAAAAAGAAAGAAAATAAAACCATGAACCTCACCAAAGTCGAACTCTCCAACGCACTCTGCGAAGCCCGTGTCGCTCTTATGAAAGACATACGCGACTTCCTCAAATACCGCAACGGATACATGGCGAAAACCTTTCGCAAAAACATCCGCGAAAAAATCGCGGCGCATCGTCTCTTGTCCAATCTCGACACTATCGACGCAACAACCTACACGTTCAACAAGTGCGCCCTCGGCAAGATCAAAAAATCCCTTGCCAAGTAAGGCGCAATCTGAAAAAATCACCACGATGAAACTACTCGCAACCAACACCAAACTCGAAAAGGGCGCAAGCTACGGCTGGCGCACACTCGGGCAAACAATTCTGTCCGCATCGCTCGGCAGGATGCGAAGCGGCTTGTCTTGATGAGTCTGGCATGGGAATTTTTCAGAACGTGCAAGACGCGCGCCTTGCAAAGTCGCGTTTCTTCATCGACGAGCGCAACACGTTTCTCGCGCAATTCAACCGCGAAATTCACAACGCCGAAAAAATGTCGAAGCGGACTGGCGTTCCTGTTGCCGTTCGCCCTAATGTCTTGTCAGACTTGCCTTGGCACAAACTAATTGATATGGAAAAATTTTCTTCCGTTCAATTCTACGACTACACGCCGAACCTCGACCGCATGATGGAATTTCTGCGCGGTGAGTTGCCGAAAAATTATCATCTGACCTTTTCGCGCAAGGAAAACAATCAGCATCGCGTTCATGCTGTCATCGCCGCTGGCGGCAACGTGGCCGTGGCGTTTAATCGCTTGCCCGAAACCTATCTCGGCTTGCCTGTCATCGACGGCGACAAAAGCGACTTGCGTTTCCTC
>RGYX01000239.1 GCA_010031845.1 Verrucomicrobiota bacterium | reverse complement strand
GCTGCAGAGAAGGTTAGGGTTGGGCTATGGGCGTGCCGCGTGGGTGATTGATCAATTTGAGTCTAGGGGTATGATTGGACCCAAGGACGGCGCTAAGGATCGGGAGATTCTCGTCGACCTTGATACGGTCCAATTATGAAAACCCAAGAAGCCCCTTCCTCCAATCAAGCTTCTGTCGGCGGCCAACTCAGCGCCGCCCGCACCCGCTTGGGCTGGACCGTCGAAGAAGCGGCCGCGAGGACCCGTCTCCACCTCAACGTCATCCGGAATCTGGAGGCCAACCGCTTCGAAAAATTGCCTAGTCAGGCCTATGTCCGCGGATTTCTTCGGATCTACTCCCGTGAACTGGGCTTGGACCCCAAATCCATCCTCGATCTGCGTCCGGAAATGTTGGAATCCCTCCCCACCAGGGCCGCCGAGCCGATAATCACCTCCCGCAGGCTGGGCTTTGGCGCCCTGTCGATCGCCGGCGCCTTTGTCTTGGCCGTGGTCGGAATTCAGATGTACCGCGTTTGGCCGGTTCAATCCCTCAAGGATCCGAATCGTCTCGCCCCGATCGGCAACACGGACTCCAAAAAATCGGACCCGGGTGCAACCGCCGCCGTAGCTCCGAATTCCAACGAGGAATTCGTCAAAACCGCCACTCCGGCAAAATCCACCGAACCCGCCAAAACGGAAACCTCCGCCGCCCCATCTTCCTCCCTCCCGGCGGTTCAGACTTCCGATACTCCCGCCCCCAAGACGGCCACTCCCAATCAGCTCCGGATTCGTGCCAAGAAAGACACGTGGGTCCGCGTGGTCGCCATCCGCGACGGGAAAGAGGTTCAGGTGTTTGAAGATACCATCGACGAGGACGACATGATGCCGGATAAGAACGACCCCGCTTGGACGGGCGAATCTTTTGTCGTCACCACCCGGGAAGCGGCCGACGCGGAAATCATCTTTAACGATTCCAACTTCGGCGCCTACGAAAAACCCGGCAACCAGACCTTCCGCCTCCCGGCCCGCTGACGTCCGCGTCTGCGCCCGCCTCCTTCCCATGCCGGCCAAAGTTGGGCTGATTTCCCTCGGTTGCGCCAAGAATCTTGTCGACTCCGAGATCATGCTCGGCCATCTCCGCTCAGCCGGAATGGATCTTACCTCCGACTCGGCGGAGGCCGATGTCCTGATCGTCAACACCTGTGCCTTCATCGATTCCGCCAAAACCGAAAGCATCCAGGCCATCCTCGAAGCCCATCGCGATCGCGGCCTGCATCGGCGCCGCAAAGACCAACGCCTCATCGTCGCTGGCTGCATGTCCCAGCGCTTCTCCTCCGAACTCTCCGGAGAGATGCCCGAAGTGGATGCCTTTATCGGCCTGGACCAACTGGAGGAGGTGGCTCCGGTGGTGAGACGGGTTCTGGCTCGCGCCCCTGATGCCCCGCCCGAGGACTTGGTGCCCGACCACCTTCCCGTCTACATCCCGGATTTCAACACCCCGCGCTGGCGACTCACCCCTCGGCACTACGCTTACCTGAAAATCGCCGAAGGTTGCAACCATCCATGTTCCTTCTGCGTCATTCCCCAGATGCGTGGAAAACACCGCAGCCGCACCATTGAATCAGTCCGCCGGGAGGCCGAACAACTCGTGGGCGAAGGAGTGAAAGAACTGCTGCTGATTTCCCAGGATACGACCTATTTTGGAATGGATCGCTGGATGGAGGGTCGCGGACCCAGGGCCCAGGTCAGTTCTGCCCGGGGAGAAAATCTCATCGATCTGCTCGAAGCCCTGCACTCCATCCGGGGCGACTTTTGGATCCGCCTTCTCTACACCCATCCCGCCCACTGGTCGGATGAGTTGATCTCGGCCATCGGCCGGCTTCCCAAGGTGGCGCGCTACGTCGACATGCCCCTTCAACATATCGAGGAGGGCATGCTCAAGGACATGCGCCGAGAAACCTCCGAAGCCC
>RGYX01000238.1 GCA_010031845.1 Verrucomicrobiota bacterium | reverse complement strand
TCATTCTTCCAGTATTCCGCCGTCCCGGGATCAAAAGGCACGCCGTTCACCGCCACCCCGATCGCCTGCTGCTTCAGCTTGGTAAAAGTTGCATTGGTTTTAGGATGAAGGGGCATGCGGAAACTATAACTTTGAGCCGAAACTGGGTTTGGACACCCCGGACCGGGAAATTGACCGATCTCATGGTTCGGTACCCCGTTGGCCTTGATCACCCGATACCCTCCCTCTTCCGTAATGCTGACTTGGGGGGCAGGCAGGCTGGAAGCTGCCCCCGCCGAAGTATCAGGATCCGCCTCATGCCCAGGATGCCCCCAAGCCGACCGATTGATAAAAACCAAAACCATCCCCAAGGTTACGAGAATTGATTTCATATCATGATTAAACCACCCATTCAGGAAAAGGATGCGCAAAAAAGAATTTTTTGTTCCATCAAACGCCTCTTTGGCGCACGGGCAGGTGAACCTCCGACCTCTTCAAAAACCAGATCATGAAAGGACTGTTCCAATACACCGCATAGGCCTCCCCCGCCGGCTCCCAGTCCCCCTGCCCCTGAAGCCACTCTCTCAACTTCGCCTGATTTTTCTCAAAACTTTCCCGGGAGTACCCTCCCCGGATTCCGATCGAGGCCACCACTCTTTTTTCCACCTCTTTCCTCTCCACTCCTCCCACCAGATTCAGGTCCTTTCTAAGGGAGGACGCCGGATCGAGATAAAAAATCATCGACCCAGGCTGCATTCCCGCCTCCACGGGAGTAGTCATCGGAATCTGATTCCGCTGGATGGTTTCAAAAAGTTTGCGAAAGAGGCCATTGTTCTCCCGGAAGTAGCCCCCGTCTGTCCGAGCCCGCAAAACCACACCCGCCGGCAGGGTCTTGATTTCGCACACCCCGGGCCCGGTCATGGGATAAGCCTGGTCGTAAGCCATCAAACTGGATCCTAGGCCCAAACCGACCCAGACCAAGATTCCCCAGAGCGGCTTCAGGAACAACCTTTCCCCGGTGGCACCACTTTCCCGTTCAGCGGCCACGGCAAGGGTCCCTCCAGCGGACGATGAGCCTCCAAAAGACCGGCCCCCTCCTCTTTTCCCCTCGCATAACTGAGACGTAACATCTCGATCTTGGCGTCCATGTTGTCGATATGGTGCAAGAGAAACGCCTCCGGGGTTTTCGGCGCAACCGGGGATCCAAACTCCTTTGTCCCATGATGCGAGGCGATCAGGTGCAAGAGGTGATCCCGCAACTCCTCCGAGGCCGGTTTCAACTCCGACCACGACTTGCCCTCCGACCCTTCTCCTTCCCGCCAAAGCGAGTTGGCCACCTCGATGCCCAAAGAAATATGCCCGATCAGTTCCCCACGCCGGCTGGCCACCGAGCCGAATCCCCTCTCCCCGGTGTCATTTTCCCAAAGCTTTCCCAGATCATGAAAAATCACCCCGGCGGCCAGCAGGTCTCCGTCCACTTCCGGATAAAGCGGGGCCAACGCCTTGGCCACTTTCAACATCTGGGCCGTGTGATCCAGTAACCCACCTCTTCGCGCATGGTGGTTCTTGCGGGCTGCGGCTGCCCGCTTCCATTTTTCCGGAAATTTTTCGAACGCCCGGACACACACCCAACGTAAACGTGGATCCTGGATGTCCCTCCCCCGTTGGAGACAGAAATTCCAGTGCCCCTCGATCTGCGCCCGACGCTCCTCTCCCCCCAGAAAAAAGGCCTCCACCTCCGCCGGTTTCAACACCCGGGCCGACGGACCGTCCACATTCGGCCCATAATCACTCGGTCCAAACACCCCCGAAAGCTCAAGACACTCTCCCACCTCCCCGCCGGTAAAATACTCATACGCCGGTGATCCGGAGAAAATGTTGAGCGATACGCGCTCGGTCTCATCGGCCAGTTCCACCCGCAGAAAGGGTTTCCCGTTGCGGGCCGTCTGCTCCCGGCGCCCGACCCACTGGACCCG
>RGYX01000237.1 GCA_010031845.1 Verrucomicrobiota bacterium | reverse complement strand
ACACCTTGGGCGGACTTTTCTGATAGCTCTCCACCGCCCGGGCAATCTGCTTGGCACCCTCCGCCCCGGGCATCTCCAAAGTCCCCAGCTTCTCCAGATACAGACCGTATTTCCGGTAAATCTCGTCCATCTCCTCCAACAAGCTTCTCCCTTGTGACTTTGCCCATGCTGCCGCTTCGACAAACATCAACACCGCCCCGTTGGCATCCTTGTCCCGCACAAAATCCCCTCCGCTGTACCCATAGCTCTCCTCGCCTCCGAAAACAAAGAAAGTGCTCTTTTCGATTCTCTTCCTCCTCCACTCCTCCGCCCCCATCTTTCCCCTGCCTCCCGCCTGCTTTTCATAAATTCCCAGTTTTTCGCCGATATACTTGAAGCCCGTCAACGTCTCCACACACTTCATCCCCGCTGCTGCGGCCATCTCCTTCTGCAGATCCGTCGTCACAAAGGTCTTGATCAAACAACAGCTCTTTTCCTGTCCGTGCTGAATCCAACCCCTGGCCCTCATCCGGTCGATCCGATAAGACGCCAACAACGAACCAATCTGGTTACCCGTGATCAGTTCGTACTCCCCGGACGAATTTCGCAAAGCCACCCCCATCCGATCGGCATCCGGATCCGTTGCCAGGACCAAATCCGCCTTCTCCTTCTTGGCCAGTTCGATTCCAAGGGCCAGGGCCTCCCCGTTTTCAGGGTTGGGGGACTTCACGGTTGGAAATCTTCCATCCCCTTTTTCCTGGGAAGCCACGATCGAAATCTGCACTCCCGCATTTTTCATCATCGCGGGCACGATTCGAACCCCGGTTCCGTGCAGCGGGGAGAAGACCACCTTCAACTTGGCCCCCTCCTTTTTCATCACCTCCCCTTCAATCACCAACTCCTTCAACGCCTCCAGATAAGCTGCATCCACTTCCGGACCGACGATAACTACCTTCCCTCCATTTTTGGGCTGCGGATTCATCTCCGGTTCTTGGACCGCCTCCACCTCCCGGATGATCCCGGAGGCATGCGGTTCCACAATCTGGGCCCCGTCGGAAAAGTAGACTTTGTAACCGTTGTCATGGGGCGGGTTGTGACTGGCCGTGATCTCCACCCCCGCTTGGGCCCCCAAGTGCCGCACGGCAAAGGAAAGCTCCGGAGTCGAACGGTCTTCGGAAAAAAGGTAGGCTGTCCCACCTCCCGCCGCCACGGTTCGGGCCGAAAGCTCGGCAAACTCCCGGGAAAAATGCCGGGTGTCATGGGCGAAAACGACCGTGGGAGCCTGCCCTGGAAAGTTTTGCTGCAGATAGTTCACCAATCCCTGGGTTGCGCGAGCGACGTTTCCATCGTTCATGCAGTTGGTTCCCACCGCCGGAAACTCGGGACGGCCCAAGGCCGTCGGCTTCCCCTGCTCTGCCCGGGTAACCACCCGACCGATCGTCCGCCCTCTCAATCCCCCGGTTCCAAAGGCCAAGGTCCGGAAAAACCGGTCGTTCAACTCCTCCCATTCCTCCGCCTCAACCAGTTGCCGAATGCTCGCCTCGACCAGGGGAAAGGACTTCGACGAGGCCACGAGCCGCCGTAGACGGGTCGCCGAATCCACGGAAAGGCGACCGCGTTGGACCGCCTGCTCAACCGCCTCGCTCCACACGTTGGCCATAAAGACTCTTTCTATCGCAACCCTCCACCGAAGGCGAGTGTACACCCGAAATTCACACTTCCCTGCTTCCGCTTAATCTTCATCTTTGACTGTCATGCAACCCCGCTGGTTTGTCCGTGGCGATCTGGATGGCTGGGCCGGCCTTTTCATCGATAACCTGATCCAGCTCCTCCTCATCCTCTCCTTGGTCCCCCCCGTTTGCGGCATCCCCAGCGGAATGGTCCTCGGCCGTATTTTACCGGGCGCGGCTTTGTCGATTCTCGTGGGAAACCTTTTCTACTCTTGGCAAGCCCACCGGCTCGCTCAACGCACCGGTCGGAATGACGTGACCGCCCTGCCCTT
>RGYX01000236.1 GCA_010031845.1 Verrucomicrobiota bacterium | reverse complement strand
ATTGGCGGCAAACTTTCCCTCCTCATCGGCGGTGTCGGCACCATCATCGTCAATCTGGTCTTTGGCTGCACCAGCCTGGCCTCCAACTTCGCCACCTTCACGCTGATCTGGCTGATCAACGGAATCGTCCAGGCCGAGGGTCCCGGCATGGTCAAAATCAATACCGCCTGGTTCGATCGCCGGGAACGGGGCACCTTCTCCGGAATCTACGGCCTGGTGATCCAATCCGGCCAAGTCGCCATTAGCCACATCGCCCCCATCATTCTCGCCGGCTTCACCATTTTTGCCCTCACGGTTCCCCCGGGTGAATGGCGCTGGCTTTTTCGCATCCCCCCGATATTCACCGCGGTAACCGCCATCCTGATGGCCTTGTGTGTCAAACAGACTCCGGATGAAGCCGGTTTTCCCGGAGCCATCCACGACGAAATCGACGACTCAGCCGGTGTTACCGTCCCCATTTGGCAGTCCCTCAAAACCATCCTTACCCACCCCTTGGTTTGGTTCTACGCCATCGCCTATGGTTGCACGGGGGCGGTCCGCTCCAGCTCCGATCAAATCGCCATCCTCTACTTTCAGGATCAACTGGGCTTCGACATGAAAACCAATATTCCCCAAGCGGCCCGACTTACGCTGGAAATCATGCCTGTTGTGGCCGTGCTGGGATCTTTTCTCGCCGGTTGGGTCTCCGACCATATCTTCCGGGGCCACCGCTCCCCTGTTGCCATGGGTCTCTACTTGATCGAAGCCATCGTCATCAGCACGGCCGCTTTCGTTCTTTTGTTAGGCAAGGTCGGCCCCACCTCCTCCGGAATTTTTCTTGGCTGCGTGATCCTCATTCTGATTTCTTTCACCGCCAATTCCACCCACTCCATCGTCGGCACGGCCGCCCCGATGGACATTGGAGGAAAGAAAATGGCCGGCTTCGCTGCCGGAGTCATTGACTCCTTTCAGTATTACGGCGCCGCCATCTCCCTCTCCCTTTCCGGACGCGTTCTGGAGGCCACCAAAACACAGTTCGGTTACACCTTCTGGTTTGTCATTATGGCGGCCTATGTCCGTAACGTCCAACGCGCCCATGGACAGGCGCCCGCCCCCGACCTGCCCGTCTGATTTAGAGGCCGGGCCTAGGCCCGGCCTCTGCCCGTTTCTCCGGACTGCGCCCTGCCATCCACGATAAGATCAACCAACTCACCCCCACGCTGATCGAGGAATCAGCCAAATTAAAAGCCGGCCAGGACCATCCCGCGTAATGAAAGTCCAAAAAGTCCAGCACATACCCCAACCGAATCCGATCCACGAGGTTTCCCACGGCCCCCCCTGCCACCAATCCTGCCACCACCTGCACCCACCTTTTCTCCCAATTCCATCCCCTTACCGCCCACGCCGATAGCCCCAAAATCAAAAAAGCAAGAGTTCCGGTCAGCAGGTTATTTCCTTGGGCCATGCCGAAAGCCACCCCGGTGTTGTGCACCCGGGTCAAAGAAAACAAACCCGATACGACGGTGGTTCCAGTTCCGGGAAGGTACGTGTGCTCGATCCAGATCTTGCCGATTTGATCCAACACCAGGATTCCGATGCCCACCGGAAGAAACCAGCCCTGCCCCGGTCGACTCAACTTTTTTTCCCTGCGGAAACTACCGTGGCACAACGTTGACAAAGGGTCGGATGCGCGGCGGCCTTCCCCACGGTCTCGGAATGCTTCCAACACCGTTCACATTTCGTTCCATGGGCCGAAAAAACTTTCACCTCCAAGACTCCGGAACCACCCTTGATCTCTACCCCGCTCACCAAACAAGCCTCCTCCAATAACGTCGCCTCCAGCGAGCCGGATCCCTCCCCGCTAATTTGCACCATCGCCTCCAGGCTTTTACCGATCTGCTTGGCTTTCCTCTGCTCCTCGAGAGCTTCATTGATCCTCCCGCGGATCTGGAGGATATGTTCCCATTTTGACCCCTCTTCGGACGACCATTGGGGGGGCATA
>RGYX01000235.1 GCA_010031845.1 Verrucomicrobiota bacterium | reverse complement strand
TTGCGAACTTTATCCTTCCACACCGCCAACTCCCTGGATTTTGACCAGCTGTTCTCGGCAAACATCCGCCCCTTTTCCGCCGCTTTGCGATAAAACATCGTGGCGTAATCCTCCACCATACGCGAAGTGTTATAGACCGGCCCGATGGTGGCCAAGCTACGCCTCACCCGCTCGATCCAGCGCTTGGGAATTCCGGCCGAGTCCTGATCATAATAAAGCGGTACGATATCCCGGCGGAGAATCTCGTAGATGGAGAAGGCATCGAACTCGTCCTGAACTTCCGGCTCCAAACGGAACGTATCGTCCCCGATTGCCCACCCATTCGTTCCATCGTAAGCCTCGTCCCACCACCCATCCCGCACGCTAAAGTTGAGACATCCGCTGGTGATTACCTTTTCCCCGCTGGTTCCACTCGCCTCGAGGGGCCGGGTGGGATTGTTGAGCCAGACATCGCAACCGTGATAAAGGAACCGGGCCACGTTAAAGTCGTAGTTCTCGACAAACACGATGCGGTTTTTGAACTGCGGCAAAGCGGAGATCTGCACGATCTGCTGGATCAACCGCTTCCCCCCCTCATCCGCCGGGTGAGATTTTCCGGCGAAGACAAACTGCACCGGACGCTCCGGATCGTTGACAATTTCCGCCAACTTGTCCAAGTCGCGGAAAAGAAGGGCCGCCCGTTTGTAGGTCGCGAAGCGTCGGGCAAAGCCGATCGTCAGCGCCTTCGGATCGAGCAACTGGTCCGTCGCGCGAATATCCGCCGGGCTCGCCCCGTTGCGCAGCCTCTGGGTCCGCACATTCGCCCGGGCGAATTCGAGCAGCTGGAGTTTGAGCTTTTGGTGCGTGGTCCAGTACTCCTTGTCCTTGAAATCCATCCTTTTTTCCCAAGCCTCGGGCTTCGCCAAGTCCTCCTCGGACATCGCCCCTTCCTTCTTTTCCAGAAGTTCACGGATCTCCGGCGCCATCCAGGTGTAGGTATGGATTCCGTTGGTGACGTGTTGGATCGGAATTTCCGATTTGGGGACCCCGGGCCAGACGCTCTGCCACATCCCGCGGGAAACCTGGCCGTGAATCGCACTCACCCCGTTGGCCTGGCGGGAAAGTCGCAGGGCCAAAATCGTCATGCTGAAGGGTTCCCCCTCCTCATACATCCAGGGGCGGCCCAATTTAAGAAGTTCCTCAAACCCAATCTGACACTCGCGGATGTACGACCCAAAGTACTTTTCCATCAACTTTGGATCGAAGGCATCGTTCCCGGCCGGCACCGGAGTGTGCGTGGTGAAAAGACTGCTGGCGGCCACATATTGTAACGCCTCAATAAAACTAAGCTGCTGTTGGGTGACTAACATCCGGATCCGCTCCAAACCCAAAAACGCGGCATGCCCCTCGTTCATGTGAAACACGGAGGGCTGGAGCCCCATGGCCGCCAAGGCCTTCACGCCGCCGATTCCCAGAACGATCTCCTGACGGATGCGCATCTCATGGTCTCCCCCATAGAGTTGGTAGGTGATGTGGCGGTCTTCCTGGGCGTTTTCCGCCAAATCAGTATCCAGCAGGAAAAGACGCGTGATCCCGATATTCACCTCCCATGCTTTCGCCCGCACCTTTCTTCCGGGCAAATCGAGTTCCACCACCACCGGGGATTTTCCGTCCGCCGCCAAAGCCTCCCGGACGGGCAAATCATGGAAGACATTGTCCACCGCCGAGGCTTCCTGCCATCCCTCACGGTTGATCTTCTGCGCAAAATAACCGAAGCGGTACAACAGACCCACCGCGACAAAAGGAAGCCCCAAATCGCTGGCCGATTTGCAATGATCCCCCGCGAGGATTCCCAACCCCCCGGAATAGTTGGGCAGCGACTCGTGAAATCCGAATTCCGCGGAGAAGTAGGCCACCAGGGGACGATCCTTTTTCTCCTTCGACAGGTTTTTGGTGAACCAAGTCTCTTTTCTTTTTAGATATTCCTGCAGGCGATCATGCATTTTTTCCACGCGTTCGCGGTATCCCTTGTCCTT
>RGYX01000234.1 GCA_010031845.1 Verrucomicrobiota bacterium | reverse complement strand
CATGGCCCACTCCTTGGAGGTTCGGAGCCCGTACTTGTCCCGGCCGCTGGTTGAATTTGTCAGCGCTCTTCCGGCTTGCTGGAAAATTCGCGGGAAACAAACCAAATTCCTGATGAAGGAAGCCGCGCGTCGGTATTTTCCGGAGGAAATGGTGTCGCGCCCCAAGGAGGGTTTTTTCCTGCCGCTTGCCCAATGGCTGCGAACTTCCCTCCGCCCTTTGGTGGAGGAGTACCTGCGCCCGGAGATGCTCGGTCGTCAGGGACTCCTGGATCCGGCCGCCGTGGGAACGTTGCGGGGGATTTGGGAAAAAGGGGATCCCTCCGATTATCGCCTCGCGAACAAAATCTATTCCCTGCTCATTCTTTCCCTTTGGCATGACCAATATGTCCGCTGACTGGCCCCGTCCCATTCTGGCCGCTCTCCAGCCTAGTTACCTTCCCTGGCTGGGGGCCTTCGAACAACTGGCCCGAAGCGATATCTTTGTCGTCTACGACGACGTTCAGTACGACCGGGATGGCTGGAGAAACCGAAACAGGATCAAAACGGCCCAGGGAGTCCAATGGCTGACCGTCCCCGTTTTGACCAAAGGTCTTTTCGGGCAAAAAATTTGCGACGTTTTGATCGATAACCGAAAACCCTGGCCGCGAAAACATCTGGAAACCCTGCGCCAAGCCTATGCCAAAGCGCCTCTTTTGGCTCCCATCATGGAGGAACTTGTTCCTGTCCTGAGTCAAGAATGGAGGCGCCTTTCTGATTTAAACACGGCTCTTTTCCTTCGCTTGGCGCAATTCATGGGGCTGGAGCGAACGATCCGCCGTTCGGGGGAGTTCCCTTTGCCGGAAGACAAGAATGACCGGCTGATCGAGCTTTGCCAAAAGCTAGGGGCGAAAACGTACTACTCGGGACAGGCGGCCAAGGATTATTTGGCGGAAGAACGATTTCAACAGGCGGGAATCGCAGTTCGATGGCAAGAATTTCAACCCGCTGCCTACCCCCAGCTTCACGGGAATTTCGTATCTCATCTCTCCGTCGTGGACTGGTTATTCAATTGCCCCAACCGCCTGAGCTTCTTAGGTTAGAAGGTCTGTGAAGAAGACAATCCTTGTGACTGGTGGGGCCGGATTCATCGGCAGCAACTTTGTCCATCACCTCTGGAACAAGTACCCGGACTACAAAATCCTGGTACTCGACTTGTTGACCTACGCGGGGAATCCCGAGAACTTTCCGGTGCAGGGAGGCGGGCACCCCCGGTTTGAATTCTGGTACGGGGATGTCTGCAATGCCGAGTTGGTCGACACGCTGGTCAGTCGCAGTGATTACATTGTCCATTTTGCCGCCGAGAGTCATGTCACGCGCTCCATCTATGACAACCACACGTTTTTTCGAACAGATGTCATGGGAACCCATGCGGTGGCCAGCGCCGTGCTGAAGTACCGGAAAAAAATCCAACGGCTTATCCATATCTCCACTTCAGAAGTCTATGGAACGGCGGAACAGGAAAAAATGAGCGAGGAGCACCCCCTGAAACCGCTTTCCCCCTATGCCAGCGCCAAATGCGGGGCGGACCGCCTTGTTTTTTCCTATTACACGACCTACCAGATCCCGGCCGTGATTATCCGCCCCTTTAACAACTTCGGTCCCCGGCAGCATCTGGAAAAACTGGTCCCACGGTTTCTGACCAGCGTTCTCCTGGGGGAACCGTTGACTGTGCACGGGGACGGGTCCGCTGCCCGGGATTTTGTTTATGTGGGGGACAATTGCGAAGCGATCGACCGGGTGATGCATGCACCCGCCGAAAAAGTGGATGGCCAAATCTTCAACGTCGGCACCGGCGTGCACCGGACCATTACCGAGATCGCCGCCGATATCCGGACTCTCTGCCCCAAGAACTTCCCCGGGGAAACTATCGTGGCCGACCGGCCGGGCCAGGTTTTCCGGCATACCGCGGATATTCGAAAAATCGAAACGACCCTGGGGTGGACCCCGAAAACCTCATGGAAAGAGGGGCTGGCGAAGACTTTGGCCTGGTACGATG
>RGYX01000233.1 GCA_010031845.1 Verrucomicrobiota bacterium | reverse complement strand
AAATCGGTGCCGATGAATTGGCAGGAACGGTTCCCCCACAACAGCACTCCCTACACCTCGACAATCGTCTTTGTGGTCCGTCCCGGAAACCCTAAAGGAATCAAGGATTGGGATGACCTTATAAAGGACGGCGTGGCCATTGTGACTCCCAACCCGAAAACCTCGGGAGGCGCCCGCTGGAACTACCTCGCCGCCTGGGCCTTTGCCGAAAAGAAATTCCACAGCGAGGAAACCAAGATCAAAGAATACATTCAGAAACTATATCAGCATGCCCCAGTGCTAGATACTGGCGCCACCGGGGCAACCATCACTTTTGTAAGACGTCACATTGGGGATGTTTATTTGGCATGGGAGAATGAAGCACTTCTAATTCAGCAGGAGTTTCCAGGAGAGACCGAGATTGTGGTGCCCTCCTCGAGTATTCTGGCGGAACCTTCAGTCGCAGTGGTGGTAAGAAACGCAATCAAGCACGGCACCGAAGAGTTAGCTAACGAGTATCTTCGTTACCTCTACTCCCCAGAGGCCCAGGATCTGATTGGAAGGAACTTCTACCGCCCACGCGACGAGAAGGCCCTAGCCAAATACGCAAACCAGTTTCCCAAACTGGAACTGGTGGATATTAAGCACTTTGGCGGGTGGCCTGCGGCACAGAGAAAGCACTTCGACGATGGCGGTATCTACGACGAAGTTACCAAACGCTGAACCCATCCCCGAAAAACCCAGATGCCCATCCACGAAAATGTCATCGCCACCATCGGCCGAACCCCGCTGATTAAGCTCCAGCGGGTCTCGGCCGGTTTGCCGGCTACCGTGGCCGTGAAAGCCGAATTTTTCAACCCTCTGGGTAGCGTGAAGGATCGAATCGGGGCCGCTATGATTGAGGCTGGGGAAAAAGACGGACTCATCACCCCCAAGACCACGATCATCGAGCCGACTTCCGGCAACACCGGCATCGCCCTCGCGTTCGTCGCTGCTGCCAAGGGCTACAAGCTCATCCTCACCATGCCCGAAAGCATGAGTCTTGAACGTCGAACTCTACTGGCTCTGCTAGGAGCCAAACTCGAACTTACTCCTACAGCTGAAGGAATGCGGGGGGCCATCGCCCGTGCTGAAGCTTTGGCCAAGGAAATCTCCGGCTCCTTCATTCCCCAACAATTCAAAAATCCGGCCAACCCGGCCGTCCATCGCAAAACCACCGCAGAGGAGATCTGGACGGATACGGACGGCAAAGTGGATATCTTTGTCTCCGCCGTCGGCACGGGCGGAACCATCACCGGCGTGTCCGAAGTGCTCAAAACTCGGAAAAAGGGTTTTCAAGCAATTGCGGTGGAACCTCGGGATTCTCCCGTCATTTCCCAGACCCGCTCCGGACAACCGGTCAAACCCGGTCCACATAAAATTCAAGGGACCGGGGCCGGATTTGTCCCCGACAATCTCCATCTGGATATCGTGGATGAGGTCGTCACGGTCAGCAATGAGGAGGCGATTGCTATGGCCCGTCGTCTTTCCCGGGAAGAAGGCTTACTGACCGGGATCTCTACCGGCGCCAATGTGCATGTGGCACTCGAACTGGCGAAGCGTCCGGAAAACAAACCATCGGTTGCAGCACCGGTGAACGCTACCTTTCCACCGCCTTGGCTGATGAGGCTCGAAAAGCGGTAGGCACATGAATCTACAGTGGCAAAAGGTTACTGGGTCAGGTTCCACTGTTTATTATGGCCCCAGTTTAGGTCAGCTCATCGCTACATTGGAGGATTTGTTGGTAAAAACTCCCCGTCTCAACGCTCATCAACTCACCTCCCGGGGTTACCCTTACGGGCCGCGCACCCTACACCGTTTCCATTACATCGGCCCGGAGGGGGGCGACGGATACACCCGCTTGGGGGTCTTTGCAGGGGTCCATGGGGATGAGGTTGCCGGATCCCTCGCCGCCGTGCGTTTTCTCCGCGAACTGGTGCTGGAAAGTGACCTTGCCCGAGGATACGAATTCTTTATCTATCCGGTGTGTAATCCTACCGGCTATGCCGACGGGACACGTC
>RGYX01000232.1 GCA_010031845.1 Verrucomicrobiota bacterium | reverse complement strand
CTGTTTTGCAGAGCATCGAGGGAGATTCTATGATTTGGGAACAGGAACCTTTAAGGAAACTAGCTCAAAGTGGTGAACTGTACGCCTATCTCCATAGTGGTTTTTGGCAACCGATGGACACGATGCGAGATCGGCAATACCTTGAGGAGCTCTGGGCCACAGGGAAAGCCCCTTGGAAAAACTGGTGATCTCACAAAGCGCTTTCCGAGGTAAGCGCGTCTGGCTTAGTGGGCA
Source organism: Verrucomicrobiota bacterium (assembly GCA_010031845.1). Taxonomy (GTDB): domain Bacteria; phylum Verrucomicrobiota; class Verrucomicrobiia; order Methylacidiphilales; family Verrucolacustridaceae; genus Verrucolacustris. Next base: position 1,805 of record RGYX01000232.1, on the reverse strand, counting down.
TACCGGGTTCAAAGGAGGATGGCTGGCGACATGGTTGTTGGAGGCAGGGGCTATAGTGACAGGCTTTTCACTACCTCCCGTTACACCATTTTTCAGGCAGCTACGAATAGGGAAGCGTCTCCGACATGAGATTGGCGATCTCCGGAATTTTAAAAAGGTTCGCCAATCCATCCTACGTTGTCGGCCGCATTATGTCTTTCATTTAGCCGCCCAACCCTTGGTCCGAGAGTCCTACCGAAATCCTTTGGAAACCTATGAGGTGAACGCCCTAGGAACGGGGCATGTTTTGCAAGCTCTACGAGAACTTCGCAACCCTTGCGCCGCGGTCTTGGTGACAACTGACAAAGTATACCGAAACCACGAACAACATCGCGCCTTCCGTGAAAGTGACGCCTTAGGTGGAAAAGATCCCTATAGTGCCAGCAAGGCCGCCGCCGAGATCCTGATCGAATCCTACCACAACTCATTTTTTCAGAATCATCCCGTACGTATTGCCTCTGCTCGGTCTGGGAATGTGATTGGAGGGGGTGATTATGCGGAAAACCGTATTGTGCCGGATGCCTTTCGTGCACTGCGTTCGGGACGAGCGATTCCGGTCCGGAATCCTGCTTCCATCCGTCCTTGGCAACATGTGCTTGAGCCCACGGCTGGTTACCTGGCTCTGGCGCTTCATCTCTCGAGCAACCGTAAAACGGCTCGAGCGTACAACTTTGGGCCATCTCCAAGGGACCAAAAAACGGTCTCTGCCCTTGTCCGTCAGATTTTAAAAAACTGGCCGGGACGTTGGCGGCGCATCCGAGAAAAAAATCCTCCCCACGAGGCAGGTCGGTTGCAACTCAATAACCAACAAGCTTGGCGGGAGCTTGGATGGAAACCACGATTGAGCTTCGCCCAGTCCGTCGCCATGACGATGGATTGGTATCGGGAATCTATTCAGCCGAACTTTAATGCCTTTCAGGCCTGCAGGCAGCAGATCGAAGAATATGCCAACATGGACCCAAGATGAGTCAAGGCACCGACCCCAAAAAAATCAGGCAGGAAATTCTTCGTCTCACACGCGACTATTCAAGAATCACCCATGCCGCGCAGCGGTCGGGGGATGATTCGGCCCGCTCTCCCTTCACCCCGGATGAAACCGTTGTTCCTTATGCAGGTCGTGTGTTCACAGAGGATGAGGTTGAAGCAGCTGTTTCATCGGCATTGGATTTTTGGCTAACCTTGGGGCCGGAGGGTGAATCATTCGAGCAGGAATTGGCGTCATTCCTCGGTGTAAAGCATACCCTATTGGTCAATTCGGGCTCTTCGGCAAATCTCTTGGCCCTCACCGCCCTGACCAGTCCGAAGATTCCTGAGAAACGTCGTCTACGAACGGGGGACGAAGTGATTACCTGTGCTGCTGGCTTTCCCACTACGGTGGCGCCGATTCTTCAAAACGGGCTTGTCCCCGTCTTCATTGATAATGACCCTGTCACCGGAAATGCACGAGTGGAGCAACTGGAAATGGCATTTCAGGATGGGAAGACAAGAGCGGTGATGATGGCTCACACCCTCGGGAACCCTTTTGACCTTGGTGCGGTTCTATCCTTCTGTCGAAAGCATGATCTTTGGCTGATTGAAGATAATTGCGATTCTCTGGGAAGCACCTACTCCATGCCCGTGGCAAAAGCCAAGGAGCTCGGGTTTACGGAAAATTCACCCGGAATTCCTTCAGATGGAATCCACATCACTCGTTATACCGGGACTTGGGGGGGTCTATCCACGCAGTCCTTCTATCCCCCCCACCACATGACGATGGGGGAGGGTGG
>RGYX01000231.1 GCA_010031845.1 Verrucomicrobiota bacterium | reverse complement strand
CATCGGCGTCCTCAGCAAGACCGGTGGTCATCTCGGTCCCAACCTTGGGGTGGTGGAGCTAACCATCGCCTTGCACCGGGTCTTTGACACTCCCACCGACCACTTTATTTTTGACGTCAGCCACCAGGCCTACGTCCACAAGCTTCTGACCGGCCGGCGGGACCGGTTTCACACCATCCGGCAAGCCGGTGGGTTGAACGGCTTCATGCTCCGGACGGAGAGCGAGCACGACTGTTTCGGGGCAGGTCATGCGGGCACGGCCTTGTCCGCGGCCCTTGGCATGGCTTCCGCCCGGGATATGCGCGGCGGAAAAGAGCATGTAATCTGTCTGGCGGGGGATGCCGCTTTCACTTGCGGGGTGACTTTCGAGGCCCTCAACAACGTGGCGCACCACACCAAGCGGCTCATCACAATTCTCAACGACAACAAGTGGTCGATCGACAAAAACGTCGGAGCCATCGCCGGCTACCTGAATAAGATTACCACCGACAGCCGCTTCATCCATCTGCACGAGAGAGCGGCCCATTTCATCGAGAAGCTCGGCGGAGCCAAGGCTCTCAAAGTGGCTCGGCGTGCCGAAGAGCATGTGAAGGGGATGATTTTCCCTAGCGTAATTTTTGAGGAACTGGGCGTGACCTATTACGGTCCGGTGGATGGGCACGACATCAACAGCCTCATTAAGATGTTCGAATTTCTGAAAACCCAGAATTTCCCGGTCATCCTGCACGTGGTCACGACCAAGGGGAAGGGCTTCGAACCCGCCTTGGTCAAGCAGAAGAAGTTTCACGGTCTGGGACCGTACGATCCGGAGACCGGGGAGACCAAGGCGCTGGGGCAACCAACCTTCAGCGAGGTGTTTGCTGACCATCTTTCGAAACTGGCAGACAACGACACCCGGATTGTGGCCATCACCGGGGCGATGCCCAACGGCACCGGGTTGGACCGGTTCCAGCCAAAGCATCCTGACCGCTACTTCGACGTCGGAATTGCGGAGGAGCATGCGGTTCTCTTTGCCGCCGGTATGGCCACCAAGGGGTTCAAACCTTTCTGCGCCATCTACTCGACCTTCCTGCAGAGGGCCTACGATCAGATCGTGCACGACGTATGCCTCCAGAACCTTCCGGTGGTGTTCTGCATGGACCGGGGAGGATTGTCCGGCGATGACGGTCCCACCCATCACGGGCTCTTTGACATCTCCTATCTGCGGGGGGTGCCCAATCTGGTGCACATGTCTCCCAAAGACGAAGACGAGTTCGTTGACATGCTTTATACCGCCAGTCTCCATAACGGTCCGAGTGCCATCCGCTATCCCCGGGGCGTCGGCCCGAATGCCACCATCAAAAAGAGTCCCATGGCGTTACCGATCGGCAAGGCCGAGGTGATTCGGCACGGTCAAAAGGTGGTGATTTGGTCTTACGGTCAGATGTTGCCGATGGCCATGCAACTTTCCGACGAGCTGAAGAAAGAAGAGGGGATTGAAGCGGCGGTGATCAACGCTCGTTTCGTGAAACCCTTGGATACCGCCCTGCTGGAACTCTTCAGTCGGAGTGCCGATGTGGTCGTGACGTTTGAAGATCATGTGATCAAGGGCGGCTTTGGAAGCGCCATCCTTGAGGAACTTTCCAATCTGGGAATTTCCATCCCTGTGGTCCGGATCGGTTGGCCCGACGAGTTTATCGAGCACGGCAAACCGGAAGCCCTGCGGGAGCGGTATGGTTTGAGCGTCAAGGCGGCCAAAGAAAAACTTCTCCCTCACCTCGCCAAGATCAAGGGAACGGCCCGCAAGGCCCAACCTGCCGCCGCCTGATTCCGTGCGAATCCGGCCGCCTTTACTCCTTTTATGAAAATCGTTCTGGCGTATTCCGGAGGTCTCGACACCTCGGTTCTGCTTGCCTGGCTCAAAGAGAACTATCAGGCCGAGGTCATCGCCTTTTGCGCCAACATCGGGCAGGAGGAGGAGTTGAAGGGGCTGAATGCCAAGGCGAAAAAGACCGGAGCCTCCAAAATCCACATTGACGATCTTCAGGAGGAGTTTGCCCG